>NZ_QGQU01000001.1:418464-718464 GCF_003173795.1 Pseudoalteromonas sp. meg-B1
TAGCTGATAGCTGATAGCTGATAGCTGATAGCTGATAGCTGATAGCTGATAGCTGATAGCTGATAGCTGATAGCTGATAGCTGATAGCTGATAGCTGATAGCTGATAGCTGATAGCTGATAGCTGATTATTTAGTGAAGAATACGGGCTCTAATTGTGCCTTCAACAGCACTGAGTTCTTTTAGTGCTACTTCAGATTGAACGGTGTCTACGTCAATAACCACGTAACCAATTGCTTCGTCCGTTTGTAAGTACTGTGCGGCAATATTAATACCATGCTGAGCAAACGCTTGGTTAATTTGCGTTAACACGCCAGGGCGGTTGTGGTGCACGTGTAACAAGCGACTACGGTTGGCAAGTTCTGGTAATGATACTTCAGGGAAGTTAACTGCTGTAATAGTTGAGCCATTATCTGAGTACTTAGCGAGTTTACCTGCTACTTCAATACCAATATTCTCTTGTGCTTCTTGAGTCGACCCCCCAATGTGCGGCGTTAAAATAACGTTGTCGAATTCACGTAGTGGCGAAATAAACTCTTCATCGTTTGATTTAGGCTCAACTGGGAATACATCAATGGCTGCACCGCTAAGCTTCTTCTCTGTTAGTGCTTCAGCTAGGGCGTCAATGTCAACCACAGTACCGCGAGAAGCATTAATTAAAATAGCGCCTTGCTTCATCACGGCAAGCTCTGCTGTTCCAATCAAGTTTTTAGTTTGCGGTGTCTCTGGAACATGTAAACTGATAATATCAGCGCGTTGCAACAGCTGCGTTAAGTTATGTACTTGTGTAGCATTACCTAAAGATAGTTTGTCTTCAATGTCGTAATACTCCACGTTCATACCAATATTTTCAGCCATAATACCCAGCTGAGTACCAATGTGGCCGTAACCAATAATACCTAAGGTTTTGCCGCGAGCTTCAAACGAGCCATTAGCTGTTTTTAACCAGCCGCCACGATGGGCAGCGGCATTACGCTGTGGAATACCACGTAATAACAGCAATATTTCACCAAGTACAAGCTCAGCCACAGAGCGAGTATTTGAAAACGGTGCATTAAATACCGCAATACCGCGCTCACGCGCTGCGTTTAAATCTACTTGGTTTGTGCCAATACAAAAACAACCTACAGCAACTAGCTTTTCAGCTGCGTTTAATACAGATTCGTTAATATGAGTACGAGAACGAAGCCCTACAAAGTGCACATCTTTAATGCGCTCTATAAGTTCGTCCTCTGGCAACGATGTTTTAACGTAGTCGATATTGCTATAACCGTTACGTTTTAGCGTTTCAACAGCGCTTTGGTGAACACCTTCAAGCAAGAGAATTTTAATTTTGTCTTTTGCTAACGATACCTTACTCATAACCATATCCTATTTAATTTGTGGCCCATTTTTAGTGCCGATAATTACTTTATCAGCACCGCGCTCTGCAAATAGGCCGTTGGTGACTACGCCAACAATTTGATTTATTTGTGTTTCAAGCTGTTTAGCATGGGTAATTTTTAAATTATGTACGTCTAAAATAACGTTGCCGTTATCGGTTACAACACCGTGGCGATACACAGGGTCACCGCCAAGTTTTAATAATTCGCGGGCAACATAGCTGCGCGCCATCGGAATAACTTCAACTGGCAGTGGGAAGTCTCCTAAGGTATCGACTAGTTTTGTATCATCAACGATACATACAAACTGTTTTGCTACTGCTGCCACTATTTTTTCGCGGGTAAGCGCCGCACCGCCGCCTTTGATCATTTCATTTAAGGCGTTAATTTCATCTGCGCCATCAACGTATACATCAAGTGCTGCTACATCGTTAAGCTCAAACACTTCTATGCCAAGCTCTTTTAAGCGCGCTGTAGATGCTTCTGAACTTGATACTGCGCCAACGATGGTGTCTTTAACTGTGCCTAGGGCATCAATAAAGTGATTAACGGTTGAGCCTGTACCTACACCTACTATGGTGTTTTCTTTTACAAACTCGAGTGCAGCCCACGCAGCTGCTTTTTTTAATTCATCTTGTGTCATTGTTGTCTGCTCATTGGTGTCAAAATAGCTGTTAGTTTACAAGATTAGTTGTTACCAACAGTAGGTTTTATCGGGTGTTATGATCGTTTTTAGTGGTACATCCCACGATTCAATCGGTAACTCATCGACTTGTTGGCACGCATGTGCGAGGCCAATAAGTTGCGGTTTTTGCCAGTGTTGTTCGTATAAACGTGCCAATGTTCTATCGTAAAACCCACCTCCCATTCCAAGTCGATTACCAAATTTATCAAATGCCACTAATGGCATTAAAACGTAATCAAGCTCAGGTAAGGGGCATATTTGAGAGCAGTTCAGCTTAGGCTCCAAGATACCATAGCGATTTGCTCTCATGGGTGAGTTTTTTTCATAGCGTTGAAATAGTAAATTAGCCCCATTAAATGGATGAATTACGGGCAGGTAAATAGCCTGGTCAGTGTTCCATAATTCATTAATTAACAATGAGGTATCTAGTTCGCCATCATTACTTAAATAAAGCGCTATATGACTTTTTTTGGCCGAATTTATGCTTTTTAAGTGTTGAATAAAATTCACTTTAAGCGATTCGGCGGCTAATTCTTGCTGTTTTTTTGATAGGTTATTACGTGCTTTACGAATATCGTGTCTTATTTGTGCGCGATTATTACTCATTAAATAACTTAACCGTAATTAAAAAGAGAATAAATTAGGAAATAATAAGTACATAGCAAGTACAATAAGCAATATTACGGCTGTAGAAATCAGCGAATATAAAACAAGGCTGCCGCGTTTTTTGGGCTCAGTAGAGAGAGGCTCATCAAGCATTAAATCGTCATCTTCCCATACTTCATTGTTTTCATCAGGTAATGATAATTCAACTTCAGGGAGGCGTTGCTCAATATCTTCTAGTTTTTCTTCAAGGCGAATTAGGCTACTGGTAATGTAATCTAGGGCGTCAAATAAGCGCTGATCTCGCTGGCTGTCGTAAGCTGTTTGAGGTGCCGTTTGTGTAGCCGCAGCTTGCTGAAGTTTGCTTTTAATCCCCAGCGTTGAAAGTAACTTAGCTTGCTTGAGTGCTTTATCTTTGGGGCAAGGGGCAAATAACGGTTTGCCATCAAAAAAAGCAGCCACTTTTTCTGGCGAGGTTTTCAGCTTTTCTGTCAGTGCAGTGGTCACTGCTTGGCTGTCTGCACCTTCTGCAAGTCCTACAAATATAACACGAAAATTGTCGGCCATTTTTTATCCCTAATACGCTTTATTGTATAAGCAGAGTATATACCTAAAATGTTAAACAGTTCGAGACTGTTTTACGACTAACTTAATACACATAGCAAAACGGCCCTAAAAAGGGCCGTTTAAATATTAGCTAAGTGGCTTATAGCCCAGCTGCTGCGCGAAGTGCGTCTGCTTTATCTGTGCGTTCCCATGGGAATTCGTCACGACCAAAGTGGCCGTAAGCCGCTGTTGGAAGATAAATAGGGCGCTCAAGGTCAAGCATTTGAATTAGACCGTAAGGGCGTAAGTCAAAGTGTTCACGAATAAGTTCAATTAAACGCGCTTCTTCTAATTTACCTGTGCCAAATGTTTCAACACTGATAGAAGTAGGCTCTGCAACACCAATAGCGTAAGACACTTGAAGTTCACACTTATCAGCAAGGCCTGCAGCAACAATGTTTTTAGCAACGTAACGTGCAGCATAAGCCGCTGAGCGGTCAACTTTTGATGGATCTTTACCAGAGAAAGCACCACCACCGTGACGGGCCATACCACCGTATGTATCTACAATGATTTTACGACCAGTTAAACCACAGTCACCCATTGGGCCACCAATAACAAAACGACCTGTTGGGTTAATGAAAAATTTGGTTGCGCTAGTAATAAGCTCAGCAGGAAGTACTGGCTTAATAATTGTTTCCATTACCGCTTCTACTAAGTCATTTTGCGATACATCTTCGCTGTGCTGAGTAGAAAGTACAACAGCATCAATACCTACTGGCTTGCCATTTTCGTATGCAAATGTAACTTGTGATTTTGCATCTGGACGTAACCAGTTAAGCTCGCCGCTTTTACGAACCTCAGCTTGACGCTGTACTAAACGGTGAGAATAAGTAATTGGAGCAGGCATTAATACTTCAGTTTCGTTACATGCGTAACCAAACATTAAGCCTTGGTCGCCAGCGCCTTGCTCTTCAGGGCTTGTACGGTCAACACCTTGGTTAATGTCTGGAGACTGTTTACCAATAGTGTTTAAAATTGCACACGAATCGGCATCAAAGCCCATATCTGAGTGTGTGTAACCAATTTCACGTACTGTTTTACGTGTAATTTCTTCGATATCAACCCATGCGCTAGTAGTGATTTCACCACCAACCATAACCATACCGGTTTTAACGTAAGTTTCACACGCTACACGGGCATGAGAGTCTTGCTCTAGGATAGCATCAAGTACCGCATCAGAAATTTGATCGGCGATTTTATCCGGATGACCTTCAGAAACAGATTCAGAAGTAAATAAATGTTTTGCCATTGTAATTATGCTCACAAATATTGCGCTTCACAAACGTCGGTATTAGCGCTAAAAAATTAAGGCGCGTATTTTATCTAAAACAAGGGAACTTGCATAGTTTTTTTACGCCTAGACGTCTAAATAAAATATATAATAGTAAATGGTTCTTAAAAAATATTCATAATGTCCTATTTTTATGGGTTTTTAATTGCACACAGCCCCTACAATAAGTAAGAATGGAGGTATATAAATACCCGCGCAAATACATATAAAGGTAGGAGAATTCATGCCATCTCGCAAAGAACTTGCAAATGCTATTCGCGTCTTGTCAATGGACGCAGTACAAAAGGCCAAATCTGGCCACCCTGGAGCCCCTATGGGCATGGCTGATATCGCAGAAGTATTATGGCGCGATTATCTAAAACATAACCCAACAAATCCAGAGTGGGCTGACCGAGATCGATTTATACTCTCAAATGGTCACGGTTCAATGCTAATTTATTCTCTATTGCATTTAAGTGGTTATGATTTACCACTGGACGAAATTAAAAACTTCCGCCAAATGCACTCTAAAACACCAGGCCACCCAGAATATGGATATGCGCCAGGAATCGAGACTACTACGGGCCCATTAGGTCAAGGGATCACAAATGCCGTAGGTATGGCAATTGCTGAAAAAGCATTAGCCGCTCAATTTAACCGTGAAGGCCATGACATTGTTGATCACCACACTTACGCATTTATGGGTGATGGTTGTTTAATGGAAGGTATTTCTCATGAAGCCTGTTCGCTTGCTGGCACATTAGGCCTAGGCAAGTTAGTGGCATTTTGGGATGACAACGGCATTTCAATCGACGGTGAAGTTGAAGGCTGGTTTAGCGATGACACACCAGTACGTTTTAAAGCATACGGCTGGCATGTAATTAGTGACGTTGATGGCCACGACAGCGATGCTGTAAGTACTGCAATTAGCGAAGCCAAAAGCGTGACCGACAAACCAACGCTAATTTGTTGTAAAACAGTAATTGGATATGGCTCACCTAATAAATCAGGTAGCCACGACTGTCATGGCGCACCACTAGGTGATGACGAAATTAAAGCATCTCGTGAGTTCTTAGGTTGGACGGGTGATGCATTTGAAATCCCTGCTGACATTTATGCACAGTGGGATAACAAAGAAAAAGGCCAACAGCTTGAAGCAAGCTGGGACGAAAAATTTGCCGCATACGAGCAAGCATTCCCAGAGCTTGCTGCTGAATACAAACGCCGTACAAATTCAGATTTACCTGCTGATTGGGCTGAAAAGTCACAAGCGTATATTGAGCAGTTACAAGCAAACCCAGCAAATCCAGCATCACGTAAAGCATCGCAAAATGCATTAAACGCGTTTGGTCCGTTACTACCTGAGTTTATGGGTGGCTCTGCCGATTTAGCAGGTTCAAACTTAACAATTTGGGATGGCTCTAAAGGCTTAACGGCAGACGATGCAAGTGGTAACTACGTTTACTACGGTGTGCGTGAGTTTGGTATGTCGGCAATTATGAATGGTATTGCACTTCATAAAGGCTTTATCCCTTACGGTGCAACGTTCTTAATGTTTATGGAATACGCACGCAACGCGGTTCGTATGGCTGCATTAATGAAGCAACCAAGCATTTTTGTATACACGCACGATTCAATTGGTTTAGGTGAAGATGGTCCAACTCACCAACCAGTAGAGCAAATTGCCAGCATGCGTTTAACGCCTAACCTTTACAACTGGCGCCCATGTGACCAAGTTGAGTCGGCAATTGCATGGCAACAAGCTATTGAACGTAAAGACGGTCCTACATCATTAATCTTTACTCGCCAAGGCTTAGAGCAACAAGCACGTGATGCACAGCAATTAAGCGACGTTAAAAAGGGTGGTTATATCCTAAGTTGTGACGGCAACCCAGAGCTTATTCTTATTGCTACCGGCTCTGAAGTACAACTAGCGCAAGATTCTGCGAAAGAGCTACGTGCGCAGGGTAAAAAGGTACGTGTTGTATCTATGCCATGTACTGATGCGTTTGAAGATCAATCGCCTGAGTACAAAGAAAGCGTATTACCAGCAAGCGTTTCACGTCGCGTAGCGATTGAAGCGGGTATTGCTGATTACTGGTACAAGTACGTAGGTCTAAATGGCGCCGTAGTCGGTATGACCACCTTTGGTGAGTCGGCACCAGCTAACGAGCTGTTTGAATTCTTCGGCTTTACCGTAGAAAACATCGTTAATAAAGCAAACGCATTGTTTTAAGCGACTGCTTTAACATTTAAAAGCCCGTCCTGTGTATAGCAGGGCGGGCTTTTTTATGAGTTGTACTTTTATTACCTCTCTAAAGCGCAGCGTCTCATCGCCCTCTTTATGCATAAATTACTAAAAGATCTGTTCGAAACTCGCAGCCCGTTGCTCGAAGCATATCTCTCTATAAAGTCGTTCATTTTTAATCTTTTGGCTTCTAAATGAGTAATTTTCACAGCACTTAACTTGCAAGGTTTTTGTGTATCAGGCACTGTGGAGGTAACAAAATTATAAATTAATAACAGGAGTTAACATGCCAAAGTTCGATAACGTTAGTGTGGTTAAAAAAGCCAATGTATATTTTGATGGCAAAGTATCAAGCCGAACTGTGCTTTTAGGAAATGGTGAAGCGAAAACCTTGGGTTTTATGCAACCAGGTGAATTTGAGTTTAATACTAACCAAAAAGAGTGTATGGAGTTGTTAGCAGGGCAGTGGGATGTGTTATTACCAGGTGAAAGCGAGTGGAAAACATTTAATGCGGGTGAGTCATTTAATGTTGATGCTAATGTCAGCTTCCATGTAAAAGTAAGTGATTTTGCTGATTATTGCTGTTCATACACAGATTAATTACATGAATGGTTAAATTATCAGCACCTCTGAAAGGCCGCTATCACGCGGCTTTTTGCATACTTAATGCTAAATGAATGATCTAAATCAGGTGGGGTAATAAATAATTGCTAAATTTAGCTATTTTCTCTTGTGTTAATTCGTTTAGCCCCCAATACTAACTGTGAGGTAACATAAAAAAGGATACCCTATGAAAATTAATCTTTCTGGTCACCATGTTGACGTTACTGATTCTATTAAAGAACACATTAACGAAAAGTTTTCTAAAATTGAGAGTCATTTTCCATCATTGATAGCGCTCGACATTATTCTTTCAAAAGAGCATCACAAGTTCCAAGCAGAAATTAGTACAAATTATGAAGGTGCGCGAATATCAGTTAAAGGGGAAAACGAGGTTATGTACCCAGCCATTTCAAGCGCAGCTAAAAAACTCGATGCCGCACTAAAGCATCGTAAAGGGCAAATAAAAGCGAACTTACATGAAAAGCCTGTAAGTACCACACCTGAAATAGCACACGAAATCATCCAAGAGATGGATTTAAATTAATAACTAACAATGTGTTATTTTTAAAAAGAGCCTAAGGGCTCTTTTTTATTGCCTGTAAATTAGGTAAGTTATGCACTCACACAGTTTATTAATGATAAAAATTAATAATAAAAGCACATAACACACCAAATTTGAGAAGTTAATGCAGTACACACAAAGCACATGGAAGTCTCGGTTAGGGGCGCTCGGCCCGGGTATTTTAATGGCCACCGCTGCCATTGGTGGCTCACACTTAGTTGCATCGACTCAAGCTGGCGCATTATTTGGCTGGCAGCTATTTTGGCTTATTGTGGTGGTTAACGTTTTAAAGTACCCGTTTTTTCGCTTTGGTATGGAATACACACTCGCCACCAAAAATAGTTTAGTCGAAGGGTATAAAAACCAAGGGCCTGGCTATTTTTACAGTTTTATTGCCCTCAATATTATTGCCGCTGTGGTAAATACCGCTGGCGTATTGTTGCTTACGGCGAGCTTATTACACTACGCATTACCTATTAGCATTCCTGTTACCTTGTTGTGTTGGTTAATATTGGCTGTGTGTTTAATTATATTATTACTAGGGCACTTTAAAGCGCTCGATAACGTTGCAAAAGCTATTATGGGGCTACTTACTATTGCAACCATAACCGCATTAGTTATTGCTATAAATAACGGCCCTGTAGCCCCTGTAAACTATGTTGGCCCCTCACCGTATGAACTTGCCATGTTAGGCTTTATGGTTGCCTTAATGGGCTGGATGCCAGCGCCTATTGAAATTTCGGCTCTGAGCTCGTTGTGGCTTAAAGAAAAACAAGCTCAGCAAAGTGTGACTAAAAGCCAAGGCTTATTCGACTTTAATGTAGGTTATTGGTTAACCGCCGGGCTTGCGCTGGTATTTTTTAGTTTAGGTGCGTTAGTGCAATATGGGCAAAGCAGTAATATAGAGCTTGGCGGTGTAGCCTTTGCTAAACAGCTGATTGATATGTATGCACTTACTATTGGCGAGTGGGCAAGGCCTTTGGTATCTGCCATCGCGTTTTTATGTATGTTTGGCACCACACTCACCGTGCTTGACGGTTACGCCCGCACACTTAACGAATCGCATAAACTTCTTGGTTTTAAGCAATCAAAACATAGCTTAAATACGTGGCTTATATTACAAGCATTGGCCGGTATGGCGGTGATTTTATTTTTTAAATCAGCTCTTGGGCCCATGCTTACCTTTGCCATGACGCTTGCGTTTGTAACTACACCCGTTTTTGCATGGCTTAACTTCAGCCTAGTTCGCTCAGAGCCTGCGATTAAACACAGTCTATTACTGCGCAGTTTAACCTGGTTAGGCTTGGTGTACTTGGTTGGTTTTGCTGTGGCGTTTGTGGTTTGGAAGTTGATGTAATTTTATATTCGAGGTTCGAGGTGAAAGGTACAAACCAAACGATCTCTGCATAGATGTCGACTGTTGTAGACCCCGGTAGGCTTCAGCGAGCGAAGATAAGACGGTCAAAAATTATGATGTTTATCCTAATTAGTTAAAATATGAGTTAGATAGGGCTGAGTGAATGTACGATAACAATCCAATTGAGTTTATACACCGCTTATTTGGTATTCCTTACTCAGGAAGACGGTACTAAAATGGCAAGCTCGGCTAATCAACTCCCACCTGCCAACCCTAAAAAAGAGTGGCTTTCTATAGGCGTTTTATGTTTAATCATTACTCTCTATGCCTACAGTTTTAAATTAGAAATTAGCACATTAAGTCTTATTACTGAAAATGTAATTTCGTTAAAAATTAAACCTGTAGTAATTCCTTTGATAGTTATGATGCCTGCTTTTTTTGTACTCATCTACGGGATTTATCAAAGAATGCATGGTGATATATCAGAAAAATCGATGCGAAGGGGGCTATTTGTTATTATAGGATGCTTCCCTCTATTTCTGATTACCTGGTGGATTTACAGCTGGCAACTTAGTGATAAGCTTGAAAGTGAAGGCTATTCCATTTGTCACTGGTATTCAGGAGCTTCACAAGGGGCTCCTGAAATTTGGCTTTCAGATCCAAGTTACTGCATTGAATACGGTTATTTAGTAAGGATTGAATTACTTGAATGGCTAAAGCAGCAGCGGTTAAGTGGCAAAAAACCATCCATTGAAGTCTTCGAGAAGCAATTAGAATTCATGCTCAGTGAATACCATCAAAAATATGGTGCATGAACTACTTAAAATACATTAACTAAGTTCTTTTTTCGCTTTACTTACCCCATCTTAACTAAGTGGGTACATGCGGTTGTTCATTAACGCGGTGCGTCGGATTGTTTCTGGTGCATCCATCATTTTGTCGGATGGCGTAGCTTCGCCACTTATCCGACCTACATCAAAAGGTAGGTTGGTTAAGCCGAAGGCGCCACCCAAAAAAGTTATAGGTTCACGCCCGAAGCTCTGCTGCTGGCGCTGAGCTGTCGTAAATTAATATTTAACTCAGCTGTTTTATAGCGCTACTTATCCCATCCAAGCTCAGCGGGTACATGCGGTTGTTCATTAGCTGCTTTATAAAATCAATTGATTGGTAGTATGGCCAGTGTTCAACGGGTTGTGGGTTGAGCCACGCGACTTTATCAAAGTGGTTAGTGATTCGTGCCAACCATGCACTGCCGGGTTCTTCATTCCAATGCTCTACTGAGCCGCCAGGGTAGGCAATTTCATATGGGCCCATAGTGGCATCACCGACAAATATAACTTTGTAGTCGCTGGTAAACTTGTTGATCAGCGTCATGGTATCAATAACGTTTGAGTGGCGGCGTTGGTTATCTTGCCACACGTGTTCGTATAAACAGTTATGGAAGTAGTAAAACTCTAAATGTTTAAACTCGCTGTGGGCGGCGCTAAATAACTCCTCACAGGTATGAATGTAGTCATCCATTGAACCGCCAATATCAAACAACATCAATACTTTTACCGCGTTGTGGCGCTCGGGGGCCATTTTTACATCGAGCATGCCGCCTTGTTTGGCGGTCGCGCGTATGGTTTCGTTTAAATCAAGGGTGTCACTTGCGCCAGTACGAGCAAATTTGCGTAGTTTTTTAAGTGCCAGCTTTATGGTACGAGAGCCAATTTCACGGTCGGAATCTAAGTTTTTGTATTCGCGCTTATCCCACACTTTTACTGCTTGGCGATTACGGTTGCCGTCTTGACCAATACGCACACCCTCAGGGTTATAGCCGTATGCACCAAAAGGCGAGGTGCCGCCTGTACCTACCCACTTATTGCCGCCAGCGTGGCGTTTTTGCTGTTCTTCTAGGCGCTCTTTTAGGGTTTTCATTAGCTCGTCGAGCCCGCCCATGGCTTTTAGTTGGGCTTTTTCTTCATCACTTAGGTGCTTTTCAAACTCTTTACGCAACCAATCTTCAGGTAAATTGTGTTGCTGTTTTAAGCTCTCGAGCAGGTCTAAGTCGGCAATACCGCTAAAGTAATCGCTAAAGGCTTTATCGAACCGGTCAAAATGGGTTTCGTCCTTTACCATAATAGTGCGCGCTAAATGATAAAACGCGTCTACATCAGCAAATATAACGCCTTGTTTTAAAGCGTTAATTAAATCGAGTAGCTCTCTTAGGCTCACTGGTAAGCGGTATTCTCGTAATTTGAAGAAAAACTGTACCAACATGTTAGCGACGGCTCATAAACGCAAGTTTTTCGATTAGGCTTATGTCTTGCTCGTTTTTAAGCAGCGCACCAAACATCGGCATTAAACCGCCTTTTTGCGCTTTGTCGTGCAGGATTTTTGCGTCTATATCTTCAGCCATTAATAGTTTTAACCAATCCAGTAACTCGCTGGTGGATGGCTTCTTTTTAAGGCCATTGGCTTCGCGTAAGTTAAAAAATACTTCTAGCGCTTGGCGAACTAAATCTTGTTTAACATGCGGGTAGTGCACATCAATAATTTGCTGCATTTCGTCGCTATTTGGAAAATCAATATAATGGAAAAAACAGCGACGTAAAAACGCATCAGGCAGCTCTTTTTCATTGTTTGATGTGATGATCACAATAGGGCGCTCTTTAGCCACAATGCGCTCACCGGTTTCGTATACATGAAATTCCATTTTATCGAGTTCGAGCAGTAAATCGTTTGGAAACTCAATATCGGCTTTGTCTATTTCGTCAATAAGCAGTACTGGGCGTTTGTCGTTTAATTCAGCGTACATGAAGGCTTGCCACAGCTTACCTTTAACTATGTAGTTGCTAATATTGTGAACGCGCTCATCACCTAGCTGGCTGTCGCGCAAACGCGATACTGCATCGTACTCGTACAAACCTTGCTGCGCTTTAGTGGTTGATTTTATATGCCACTGAATAAGCTCAGTATCTAAACTTTTCGCTAACTCTTCAGCCAGCATGGTTTTACCTGTGCCAGGCTCGCCTTTAATTAAAAGCGGTTTTTGCAGCATAATAGCGGCGTTTACTGCCTGTTTTAATGCTGAGCTTGCGATGTAATTATCAGTAGAATTAAATTGCACGGGTTATCCTTTATCTGGTCTGAGCAGTAATTGTTATGCGTTATAATGCCATAGTTAATCGGCTTCACCAAGGTAGGCAAAACGGGCGATAGTTTTACCGTCTTTTTCTACGGTTTCAGTAAACATACTTAGTGGGCGTGCCCATATGCCGTATTCACCGTATAAGGCTTGGTAAATAACCAATTGCTCGTTGGTTTCGCTGTGAGTCGCCACATGCATAACTTTATATTGTGGGCCTTTGTAGTGTTGATATAAACCCAGTTTTAGTGCTGTAGTCATAGTCTGTTATCTTGTATAATTTGCCTTCGCTTTTTATTATGCCAAAGAATACAGCAATACTATGAATTATATTTCTCTTGATGATTACAAAAAAGCCTGGGTATTTCGCCACAAAGATATTCCGGTTTCAGATATTGATGCAGCCAATATTAAACCTATGACCAGCGAGCGTGCGGCCGTACTGTGGACAACCATGGTGAGTCGTGAACATGATCATCCAGACTTTTTTGATAAAACCGATTGGTGCGCGCAAGAGCAAAACTTTAGCCAAGAAATTAATTGGGAAGATGCGTGGGAAAGCGAAGAACCCCAATTTCCAGATGCTATTTTGAACCACTTAGATTGGCAGGCTAATACCACAGTGTATTTTTGCATGGCACGCGACAATATTATCGAAACGACATTTGATGTGTTTAAACGTAACTGGCAAAACTTTATGTTTTTGGCTGATGGCAGCTTATTAATAGGTAAAAAGCGCAGTACTATGGTGCAATTTTTAGAATCAGGTATTGCAAAATTAGGTGAAAAGCCAAGCGCTTAAATTACTACAAGTGCTTAAAAACTGTGCATTACTGTGTTATAAAACAGTATTAAAATGTTTTTTTGAGTACAGCGATTGGTTGCTAAAAATAAGCAGTTTAACACAAGCCAGCAAGTTGAAATGTGGCAAACTGATGCACAAAAAGTGCTTTACGCACAATTATGCAATGCTTTTTATCAGCGTGAAGTTCAGCGCTTAGTGGCTGAACCTAATGGTGACCGTTTACGCAGGCAATTAAAAAGCCTGCCTTATTATATTGAACGTGCCGCAACACGTGTAGCTAATGCACCATTGCCTTTTACGCTTGATGCGCAAAATGGAGGCTGGCTTGAAAAACAAAAACCTACACCGCCAGAGGCTAATCCTGCAGCGAATGAACTTTTTTATCAAGCGCATGCCAAAGTAGGGCTAATAATTCCGGTATTATTACAAAGTCACGGTCAAATTCGGGTTAGAATAGATAGCATTGATCAAGTAGCTGATACGCAACTGCATTGTAATGAACTTGGCTGGTTTGATTTTTTAGGCCAAGGACTTGAGCAACAAAGTGCGCAATTGCTTAAACCTAGTAAAACGAGCCTTGCAGCGGCGTGTTGTGGCCACCAGTGGCAGTTTTCAAAGCGTAGCACGCCACGGGTTTTGTCATTACGGGAAATGTTACTAGCTGCCAATATTAATTGGCGTAATGTTAAGCGGCCGTTAGCATAAGTAGATAATTAAAAATTAAAATAAGGAGTGTTTAATGCGATTTTTTCAATTTGGCTTGTTGTGCTTAGCACTTTTTATCCAGTATCGCCTTTGGTTTGGTCATAACGGGGTGCAAGACTACACCCGTTTAAAAAATGCGGTGGCATCGCATCAACAAACTAACGAAAAACTAATAAAGCGTAATAAAGTATTAAAAGCGGATATAGAAGATTTAAAGCTCGGCCACGAAGGCATTGAAGAGCGTGCCCGCAACGAATTAGGAATGATTAAACCGGACGAAACCTTTATTCGTGTTTTACCGGCTCAACACCATGACAAATAAACAAACCATTGCTGCTATTGTTCCTGCCGCAGGTGTTGGCAGTCGAATGCAACACATAACACCAAAGCAATATATTTCCTTAGCAGGGAAAACCATTTTAGAGCATACGCTCGCTAAGTTATCGCAGTTACCGCAGTTAAATTCTATAGTGGTGGCACTGAGCGAAACCGACCCCTACTTTGACGACCTTACGCTAGCTGATCCTCGCATTGTGCGTGCTATTGGCGGTAAAGAGCGCGCAGATTCAGTGTTAAACAGTTTATTGTTTTTAGCTGCCAACCCACCTACTTGGGTTTTGGTGCACGACGCTGCAAGACCTTTAGTAGATATTGCTGATATAGAGCGCTTGATAGCACAGTGTATGCAGGCTAATGAAGGCGGCATTTTAGCCAGCAAAGTAAAAGACACTATAAAACGGGGGCAAAGCCATGCACAGCAAACAGTGCCTCGTGATGATTTATGGCAAGCGCTTACCCCGCAACTGTTTAAATACGACGAGCTTAAAACGGCATTGCAAAATGCGCTTAACAGCGGTGCAACCATTACTGATGAAGCCAGTGCAATGGAGTGGGCAAATAAGCCGGTAAAGCTGGTAGCAGGGCGTAGTGATAATATTAAAATCACCACCCCAGAAGATTTAGATTTAGCAGGCTTTTTACTGCAAAAACAAAATAATGAGAGTGCAAAATGATACGAATAGGCCATGGTTTTGACGTGCATAAATTTGGAGGCCAAGGGCCTTTAACTATCTGCGGCGAAAAAATTGATTATCCACAAGGCTTTTTAGCACACTCAGATGGTGATGTAGCTATTCATGCCTTATGTGACGCTATTTTAGGATCATTAGCGCTGGGCGATATTGGTAAGCATTTTCCGGATACGGCCAGTGAATATGAAAATATTGATAGCCGTATTTTACTTCGCCATGTAGTGAACCTTGCTAAGCAACAAGGTTATGTATTGGGCAATGCGGATGTCACTATTGTGGCACAAGCACCAAAAATGCTGCCGCACATTCAAGCGATGCGTGGCAACCTTGCCAGTGATTTAAATGCCGAGCTTTCACAGGTAAATGTAAAAGCTACCACTACCGAAAAACTCGGTTTTGAGGGGCGTAAAGAAGGCATTTCAAGCCATGCTGTGGTCATTATGAGCAAACAAAACGCATGAGCGAATTAAATTATTTATATGGCGCGCCGCTTTCCAAAGCCGACTTTAAAACCACCGCAGAAGACTTTATGGTTGATGAGGATCTCGGTATAGAGTTTACCGGCAGTGGTGAACACGTGTGTTTGCAAGTGGTTAAAAAGGGTGAAAACACCCAATATGTTGCCAAGCTGATTGCACAAAAAGCGGGTGTATCGCCACGTGATGTAAGCTATGCCGGTATGAAAGACCGCCATGGAGTATGCTCGCAGTGGTTTAGCGTAAAAGTACCGATTAAAAAGCATATTGATTTTACTGAGCTGAACAGTGAAAGCGTGTTTGTGGTATCGCAGCAGCGCCATGAGCGAAAATTGCGCACTGGTTGCCATAAAGGAAATAGATTTATTATTACCTTGCGCAATGTAACCGAGCCGCTTGATATTTTATGCCGTATAAACGCGGTACGCGCAGGTGTGCCTAACTATTTTGGTGAACAGCGCTTTGGTCGTGATGGACACAACCTAGTGATGGCCGAAAAGATGTTTGCCGGTGAGCGTATTCGCGATAAAAAGCTGCGAGGCATTATTATTTCTGCTGCGCGTTCACATGTGTTTAATCAAATTGTTAGTTTACGCGTGGCTGAGCATGGCCTTGCTAAAACCATGCACCGCGAAGTATTTATGCTCAGTGGCAGTAATGCATTTTTTGAAGATGCGATAAGTGATGAAAATATTGCACGGCTTGCCTCTGGCGATATTATGATGTCGGCGCCCATGGTGGGCAAAAGTGAAAAAGGCTTAACCGAACAAGAAAAAACATGGTTGGCACCGTATCAAGCATGGTGTGATGGCTTAGGGGATTTAGGGCTTAAAAACGAGCGTAGAATGCTGCGTTTAATACCCCAAGAGCTAAGCATAGAAACACTTGATGAACGCACATTAAAACTCAGCTTTGGTTTACCCAAAGGCTGTTTTGCAACGGCTTTACTGCGCGAACTGGTTGATTATACTGACGCCAGCCCACGCGAGCGAAAAGAAAAGGATACCGCAGATGAAGATTCTATTAAGTAATGATGATGGTGTTAATGCCAAAGGTATTGCTGTTTTATATCAAGCATTAATACAAATCGCTGAGGTAACGCTGGTTGCTCCAGATAGAAATTGTAGTGGTGCTAGTAATTCACTAACGCTAATGAACCCGCTGCGTGCCACAACGCTCGACAACGGTTTTATGTCAGTAAACGGTACACCCACTGATTGTGTGCACTTAGGTGTTAATCAATTAGTGGATGAAAAACCCGATTTGGTTGTTGCCGGTATCAATCATGGCGGTAATTTAGGCGACGATACACTTTACTCTGGTACAGTTGCTGCGGCGACTGAAGGTCGTCATTTGGGCTTACCAGCAATTGCGGTATCTTTGTGCTCTCATCATGGTGAGCATTTTGAAACAGCGGCAGCCGTTACTGTAAATATTATTAAAGGGCTTGCTTCACATCCGCTGCCGAAAGATCAGATCATTAATATTAATGTTCCCGATATTCCGCTCTCTGAGCTCAAAGGCGTTCAGGTAACTCGTTTAGGGGCTCGTCACAAAGCAGAAACTATGACCAAGCAAACCGATCCATGGGGACGCGATATTTTTTGGTATGGATCGCTAGGGCTTGAAAGCGACGCAGGTGAAGGCACTGACTTTTATGCGGTTAATAATGGCTATGCATCAGTGACCCCGTTAAGCGTTGATATGACTGCCAAAGACAGTATTAAAGCCGTGGGAGAGTGGTTAGCCGAGTTGGAGATTAACCGTGCTGGCTAATTATACTCGTAGTGCACAAGCGCTTTCAGACTTATTACAGCGAGATGGCGTAGAAGATAAAGAGGTTTTAAAAGCAATAGCGCAAATTCCTCGGCATATTTTTATTGATGATGTACTCAAACACAAGGCGTATCAAAATACCGCGCTACCTATAGGACAAGGGCAAACTATTTCTCAGCCCTATATTGTTGCGCGCATGACCGAGCTAATGCGATTAGCCGGTGTGCAACATAAGGTGTTAGAAATAGGCACCGGGTCGGGCTATCAAACGGCGGTTTTAGCTAAAACCTTTGATAAGGTATATTCGGTAGAGCGTATTAAAGCTTTGCAATGGCAAGCTAAACGCCGATTACACCAGCTCGATTTGTACAATGTCACCATGAAACATGGCGATGGTTGGCAAGGCTGGCAGTCACAAGCGCCATTTGATGGCATTATCGTGACCGCTGCGGCAACCACCATTCCCCCCGAGTTACTCGCACAACTTGCAGATGGAGGCGTATTACTGGCCCCTATTGGTGAGGCAGAACAAAATTTAACCATGGTTATTCGCCAAGGCGATAGCTTTACAGAGCATGTAATTGCGCCAGTAAGATTTGTACCTTTAGTCCCTGGTGATATTGAATAGGAATTCATTTTGAAGTTGTTTACCAAGTTATACGATATGGCGCTAGTGTGGGCTAAACACCGCCACGCAGAACGTTATTTAGCAGGAATGAGCTTTGCCGAATCGGTTTTTTTCCCGGTCCCGCCCGATGTAATGTTAGCGCCGATGTCGCTAGCGCAACCAAGTAAGGCATGGCGATTTGCAAGCTTTGCTACGGTTGCTTCTGTGCTTGGCGGCGTGCTGGGTTACTTACTTGGATTTTGGTTGTTTGAACCGGTTGTAGAGCCCTTTATTGCGCAAATGCAATGGCAAGATAAATTTAATACGGCGCTTGCATGGTTCAAAAATTACGGTGTTTGGGTGGTATTTATAGCGGGGTTTTCGCCTATTCCTTATAAAGTATTTACCATTGGCGCTGGTGTATTACAAATGGCGTTTTTACCTTTTATTATTGCCTCAGGTATTGGGCGTGGCGCGCGTTTCTTTTTAGTATCTGCTTTAATGAAATGGGGCGGAGTTAAAATGGAACAAAAATTACGCCAATATATTGAAGTACTTGGCTGGGCAGTGGTTGCTTTAATCGCTGTTGCGTACCTATTGTTGCGATAATCGCCATAATATAATGATATTAAAACAGAGGGCAAAACACATTGAATAAACAAATACGCTGTTATGTTGCTTTATTTATTAGTGTTTTGCTTTGTGCATGCTCGTCTCGCCATGTTCCCGCTCCTGTAAGTAGTTTAAATAATAATATTAATGACTATCCTTCACGGATTAATATTAACGGTGGTAAGTACACGGTACAAAAAGGCGATACACTTTATTCGATTGCTTTTAGTGCTGGAAAAGATTTCAGAGAACTTGCAAAAAATAATTCAATTCCATCACCTTACACTATTGTTCCTGGTCAGGTTGTATCCCTTTTAGAACCAAGTAGGCCAAGGGTTACACAAAAAAAGTATAAAAAGAAAGCTGTTAAAAAGTCATCTCATTTACAAAAAAGTAACAGAAAATTAAAGAAAGAGCTTGATAAGCCGAAAAAACGTAGGTATGTTCAAAAACAAGCTAACCAAAAAATTAGTCAGTCTCAAGGTTCTTCAACTAAAAAGTTGAGTTGGTTTTGGCCTGCTAAAGGTAAAATAACAAAACGCTTTTCTAACAAGGAAAATGGTTATAAAGGCCTACAGATTGCTAATAGAAAGGGTACTGCCGTACTCGCCGCTGCAAAAGGAACAGTAGTTTACGCGGGTAGTGCGCTAAGAGGTTACGGTAATTTAATCATATTGAAACATAATGATGATTACCTAAGTGCTTATGCACATAACTCAACGTTACTTGTGAAAGAAAAGCAAATAGTGAAGGCGGGACAAAAAATAGCAGAAATTGGTAATTCAGAGTCTTCAGTAACGGCACTTCGTTTTGAAATTCGTTATCGAGGAAAAGCTGTTAACCCTGCTAAGTACCTACCCTGAACTGAAGGTGTTGATTGACTGTTCTGGAGAAGGCTCATGGCTAATACAGCAAAAGCTTGTAAAACGACTACAGACCTAAATCATAAAGTTATTGATAGCTTGCTCAGGAGAAGTCTTATGGCTGATGTAGCAAAAGCTGAGAAAACCCCCACTGATGATAAGTTTGACGACTCTAAAATAGAGGAGACAACGAAGTTACTTGATGAAGTGGAAGATGAAGATGTATTTGTAAAAGAAGAAGTCACTAAAAACCTCGATGCCACCCAGTTATACTTAGGCGAGATTGGTTTTTCCCCTCTATTAAGTGCAGAAGAAGAAGTGTTTTTTGCACGAAAATCGCTTAAAGGCTGCGAAGCCTCCCGAAAACGTATGATTGAAAGTAACTTACGCTTAGTTGTAAAAATTGCGCGTAGGTACAACAATCGTGGACTTGCTCTACTTGATTTAATTGAAGAAGGTAATCTAGGGCTGATCCGAGCAGTTGAAAAGTTTGATCCTGAACGGGGTTTTCGATTTTCTACTTATGCCACATGGTGGATACGACAAACCATTGAACGGGCAATAATGAATCAAACCCGTACTATTCGTTTGCCTATTCATGTTGTTAAAGAGCTTAACGTTTATTTACGTACAGCACGTGAGCTAACTCAAAAGCTTGATCATGAGCCAACCGCAGAAGAAATTGCAGAAAGCTTAGACAGACCGGTCGAAGATGTAACAAAAATGCTTCGCCTAAATGAAAAAATAGCGTCTGTAGATATGCCTATTGGTGGCGAAAATGACAGCGCATTGTTAGATGTAATTGCCGACGAAAAAAATGTGGGCCCTGAAGGTGAAGTGCAAAACAATGATATGAATACGCATATTATTGACTGGTTAGGTGAATTGAATCCTAAGCAGCGCGAAGTACTGGCACGTCGGTTTGGTTTACTCGGTTATGAGCCTTCAACGCTTGAAGATGTGGGCCGTGAAATTGGGTTAACCCGTGAGCGAGTTCGCCAAATACAGGTTGAGGCGCTACGTCGGTTAAAAGATATTTTGCAGCAAGAAGGATTAAGTACCGAAAGCTTGTTTGAGCAGTTTGCTTAATCTAAACACACAGTAAAATTAAATACAGCCCGACTCTTTAGTCGGGCTGTTTGCGTTTAAAGCAGTGCTTTTAATTTATAAAGCAGTTCATGCGCCTGGCGCGGTGATAGGTTATCGGGATCTATTGCGGTCATTTGTTGCTCAAGTTCACTAGGCTGAATTATTTGCGGTTCACTATCAAACGGTAAAACCTGTTGCTCTGTGGTGACTGTTGTGACACTTTGATGATTTTCAAGCAAGGTTAGCTTTTGTTTAGCTTGGGCAATAACCGCTTTAGGCACACCAGCCAGGGCTGCCACTTGCAAACCAAAACTTTTACTTGCGGCACCATCTAATACCGTGTGCATAAAGGCAATGGTATCGTTGTGTTCAATGGCATCTAGGTGCACATTAACCAGCCCAGGCGTTTGTTCTGCAAGCTCAGTGAGTTCAAAGTAATGGGTTGCGAACAGAGTTTTAGCCGCGATTTTTGAAGCAAGATGATCAGCTGTTGCGTATGCCAGTGATAAACCATCGTAAGTACTGGTTCCTCGGCCTATTTCATCCATTAATACCAATGATTGTGCGGTGGCATTATTTAAAATTGCCGCAGTTTCTGTCATTTCAACCATAAAGGTAGAGCGCCCAGATGCTAAGTCGTCACTGGCGCCAATGCGAGTAAATATTCTATCAATATTACCAATCTTTGCGCTATCAGCAGGAACGTAACAGCCAATGTGCGCCATAAGCACAATAAGCGCAGTTTGGCGCATGTAAGTTGATTTACCGCCCATGTTAGGACCAGTAATTATCAACATTTTACGCTGGCTATTGAGCTCCACAGGATTGGCAATAAATGGGTCTTTCATTACTTGCTCAACTACAGGGTGGCGGCCTTGTTCGATGCTGATATTATCGTTATCGCAAAGCTCAGGCTTGGCATAATTTAGCGTTTGGGCACGCTCTGCTAAATTATTCAGTACATCTAAATCGGCAATGACCGAGGCCATTATTTGCAGCTGCTCGATATGCGGAGCAATAAATTCAAATAGCTGTTCGTATAGCTGCTTTTCTAGGGCCAGCGCTTTTGATTGGCTGCCGAGAACCTTGTCTTCATGTTCTTTAAGTTCTGGAATTATATAACGTTCATTATTTTTTAACGTTTGACGACGAATATAATCTGCAGGCACTAAGTGCGAGTTAGCGCGGCTCACTTCAATAAAAAAGCCATGCACTCTGTTATAACCAATTTTAAGTGTACTAATACCTGTGCGTTCACGTTCGCGCTGCTCTAGCTGTTCAAGCACATCGGTGGCACCTTGGCTTAAATTACGCCACTCATCAAGTTCGCTGTTATACCCTGGCGCAATAACACCGCCATCACGTATTAACACTGGTGGGTTATCAATCACTGCACGTTCAAGTAATGCTTGAAGCTCGGGGAGCTCTTTAGAGTGGGCAATAATATGAGAAATACGCGCATCTGTGGCATCGCTTAATAAGTTATGTAGCGGTGCTAATGCTTGAAGCGCACTACGAAGCCGTGTTAAATCACGTGGCCGAGCAGTGTGTAATGCCAAGCGAGCAATTACACGTTCTATATCACCAATATCTCTGAGAGCGTCATGCAGCTCACTGCATAATTGCACATCTAAAATAGCACTAATGGCATTTAGACGAGAATTTAACTCGTCTTTATTACGAATAGGGGTATGAATACGGCGCTTCAGTAATCGTGAGCCCATCGCTGTGGCTGTTTTATCAAGCACTTGGGCAAGGGTATTTTCAAAGCCACCTGATAGATTAACGGTAAGTTCAAGGTTTTTACGGGTGGGCGCATCTAAAATTACCGCGTGTTCATTATGCTCAAGGGTAATTGCACGAATGTGCGGTAATGCAATACGTTGGGTATCTTTTACGTACTGCATTAAACAGCCTGCCGCTACCAAGGCGCTATGTGCTTTATCGACACCAAAACCAACTAAATCTTTGGTACCAAACTGCTCACACAGTAAGTGTTGTGCGGTGTCTAGATCAAACTCCCAATCAGGGCGACGACGTGCTCCCTTAATATGTTCAATTAAATGAGTGTTTTCAAAGTGTTCACTATATAGTAATTCAGCAGGGGCTAAGCGTTGTAGGGTTGAGCTAAATGCTTCATCAGTGTTTACTTCAACAACATTGAAGCGTCCTGAGTTGATATCAAGATACGCAACACCGTATTGACCTTTTTTATTTTGCCAAACACTGGTTAGTAAGTTGTCTTGGCGCTCTTGTAGTAAGGCTTCGTCAGAAATAGTTCCTGGGGTTACAATACGGACTACTTTGCGCTCAACAGGGCCTTTGCTGGTGGCAGGGTCACCCACTTGTTCACAAATAGCCACCGACTCGCCCATTTGTACTAAGCGGGCTAAGTAGTTTTCTACCGCATGATAAGGCACGCCCGCCATAGGAATAGGATCGCCCCCTGCTTTGCCTCGGTGTGTTTGTGAAATATCAAGCAACTGCGCGGCGTGTTTTGCGTCATCAAAAAAGAGTTCATAAAAATCCCCCATCCGATAAAATAATAAAATATCGCGATGCTCTGATTTTATTTTTAGATACTGCTGCATCATAGGGGTTTGTTGTTTTATAGTGTGCGGTGCATAAAGATCAAACGACATGTATTTACCCAAAGGCTGAATATGGAATTACATCAAGAGATTAAGACACTTGCTGCGCAATTAGGCGCTATTTTAACGGATAAACGCTTATGGATCACTACCGCTGAATCATGTACTGGTGGTGGAGTGAGTTATTCGCTTACCGATACCCCCGGCAGCTCAGCATATATTGACCGTGCATTTGTCACTTATAGCAATAACGCAAAGCATGAATTACTCAATGTGAAGCATGATACCCTCGAGGAATTTGGCGCGGTGAGCGAACAAACAGTCATTGAGATGGCAGCAGGCGCCTGTAAGGCTGCAAATGCTGATATTGGCATTGCTATTTCAGGGATTGCAGGACCCGGTGGTGCTACTGAGGGCAAACCGGTAGGGCTCGTGTGGTTTGGACTGAAAATTAACGGTAAACACTGGACGTTTGAACAAGTATTTAATGGTGACAGGGCGGAAGTTAGGCTGCAAGCTATTGTATTTTCTTTAAAAACTATAATAGAGAAGATAAAATAATAAAATTAGCTTGATACTGTGATTTCATACAGTATACTTGTCTGCATTAGCTGGATTTGGAGAAGAAAATGAACGATAACAAACAAAAAGCGTTGGACGCAGCTTTATCACAAATTGAACGTCAATTTGGTAAAGGCTCAATCATGAAATTGGGTGACAATAAAGCGTTAAACATTGACGCTGTATCAACAGGCTCGCTAGGTATTGATATTGCCTTAGGCATAGGCGGCTTGCCGATGGGGCGTATTGTTGAAGTATATGGCCCAGAGTCATCAGGTAAAACAACGCTAACATTGCAAGTTATCGCTGAAGCTCAAAAAGAAGGTAAAACCTGTGCCTTTGTTGATGCTGAGCATGCTCTTGATCCAATTTATGCACAAAAACTAGGTGTTAACATTGATGAGTTACTGGTATCTCAACCAGATACAGGTGAGCAAGCACTGGAAATTTGTGACATGTTAGTGCGTTCAAGCGCGGTTGATGTAGTGATTGTCGATTCGGTTGCAGCATTGACACCAAAAGCTGAGATTGAAGGCGACATGGGTGATTCACACATGGGCCTACAAGCACGTTTAATGTCGCAAGCATTACGTAAGCTTACAGGTAACATTAAGCGTTCAAACACACTATGTATTTTCATTAACCAAATCCGTATGAAAATTGGTGTAATGTTTGGTAACCCTGAAACAACAACTGGTGGTAATGCCCTGAAATTTTACGCCTCTGTACGTATTGATATTCGCCGTATTGGTTCGGTAAAAGAAGGCGATGAAGTTGTTGGTAATGAAACGCGCGTTAAAATTGTGAAAAACAAAGTTGCACCGCCGTTCAAACAAGCTGAATTTATCATTATGTATGGCGAAGGTATTTCTAAGCAGGGCGAGCTGATTGATTTAGGTGTTAAGCACAAAATTGTTGAAAAAGCGGGTGCTTGGTACAGTTACAATGGCAACAAAGTTGGCCAAGGTAAGTCTAATTCGATTAAGTTCCTTAAAGAAAATCCTGAAATTGCAGATGAAATTGAAGGTAAATTACGAGAGATGCTATTGCTAAAAGCAACGGTTGAGCCAGAAGATGGCGAAGACGTATTAGGTGATGAAGGCGACCTTTAAGCCCATTTGTTTTAAAGCTTGATTTGACCCGAGCTTAAAAAAAGCGCTAACCATTAGGTTAGCGCTTTTTTATTGTTTGCTATAAAGTGACTTAAAGCCTAGTTAGCTTTATAGCTGCCAGTTAACTGACAATGAGTAGTTACGCGGTGCCCCGTAGTAACCTTGCTCCCAATAAAGGCTGTTTATGTACTTTTCATCAGTACTGTTATTAACATTAAAGGTAACACCGACGTTTTGAGTAATTTCGTAGGTGGCCATTAAATCTAATAAGCCATAAGCATCTTGTTTTGTAGTTGCCAATGCGTTGCCTGCTGGATCTTTCACTTGCACACGGCTAATAGAATCTTGCCAGCGGTAATTAGCACCTAAGGTTAAACCATCAATAAATGGCACTTGATAAGTGGCTGCCATTTTTAATTGGTTTTCTGGGGTGTAATCTTTAACGAGTTCATCACCATCAATACTTAAATTACTAAAGCTGATGCTGGCACTTAAATCATCAGTTAAGCGACCGCTTAATTCAATTTCGAAACCATCACTGTTAATACCATCTGCAGCGTAATAACGCGTATCGCTTGGAAGGGAGCCCGGAAGTGCAACAGCAAGTCCATCTTGCTTAGCATCAAAATAGGCCAGTGTTACAAATACTTGCTCATCTAAAAGTTGTGCTTTTAAACCAACTTCAGCACTTTTACCAATAACAGGAGCCAGTTGTTCAGCGTTAATGTCTAATTCTTTTTGCGGCACAAACGTTTCTGTGTAGCTAGCGTAAGCTGATAATGACTCGGTAAAATCGTACACAGTACCAATGTAAGGAATAACCTCTGAGTCATCGCGGGTTTGCACTACACTATAAGCAGTACCTTTAGTTTCCCAGTCGGTATAGCGTACGCCAGCCAAAATGCTTAATGGATCTGCTAGTTTTATACGAGTTGAAACATAGGCCGATCTTTGTGTATTTTGTACATCACTGCCGTCAGGTTTATCAACCAGTGTTGCTTCTGGTGCTATCCCATCCCAAGTCGCTAAATCAGGCATCGCAGGGAAACCATTTCCTGTGCTGTAGTCATAAAGAGATTGGTCATTAAAGTCCATGTTTGCTTGGCTAATGCCGAATGATAAGTCGTGCTCTAAAGAAAATAGCTCAAACTTACCGCTGGCATATAAATCAAACAAATCTTGTGTGTCTTTGTAATCATAACGACTCGCATAGCCGGTTAAACCTAAACCAGTATCTTTATCTGGGGTACCATATACATAAAATAACTCAGAATTTTGTTCATTTTTTATATGGGCATAACGGGCTTTAGCAACCCAAGTCGCTGATAAGTTTTGCTCAAGTGTTACATAGATACGTTCAGCGCTATTATCCCAATACGACCAATCTGCAGCTGTACTAGTTGACTCATCATAATCAGTTGGTGAACCATCAGTGTAATAAAGCGGTAACGCGCCCCATAGAGGGCTATCGGCATCTTTTTGCTGGTTTACATAGTTAATGCTTAGTAGTGTATCGTCAGTTAGCTTACCCTCATAGGCAAGGTAGGCAATGGTCTTATCGGTTTCGTAACGATCTAGGTACGACTCTTTATCTTGCTTAGTAAATACAGCACGAACAGCGTGTTCATCGTTAATCGGTGCGGAAACATCAATATCTACACGTTTGTTATTCCATGAACCATAAGAAGCCGATGCATTAGCTTGCGTTGTGTAGGTTGGCTTTTTTAGCACCATATTAATAGTCGCAGATGGGTTACCTGCACCGGTCATCATGCCATTGGCACCACGTACAATTTCAACGCGATCATAAATTGCAGTATCTAGTGTACCTTGAATTGAACCGGAATTTTGCGGTGTCCCTAAGCCATCAATTAAAAAGTTAGTTATTTCAAAACCACGCGCTTTAAAGTAAGTACGGTCAGTTTCTATTTGCTCTACTGTTACGCCAGGTGTGCTTTCTAATACTGCGTTAATATCATCAAGTGAAAAATCATCCATCAGCGCGCGTGAAACAACAGAAATTGACTGTGGGGTCTCTTTAATTGTTAGACCTAGCTTAGTCGCAGACTGTGCTTCTTCGGTGATATAGTTTTTATGATGTTGCCCATAAACGGCTATTTTTTCTAGAGGCAGGTTGTCTTGCGTGTCGTTTGCAACAGCATATCCAGATAAAACCAGTGAAGTAAGTAGACTTAGTTTAAATGCAGAGTTTTTATGTTTGTGCAGCATCTTGTTTCCCATAAGATTAAATTTGGTTGGTAATTTAATCTAAATGAGAGTGATTTGCAATTACGTTTGCGCGGTATTTTACACGTCTTTGACATTTTTTAAGTAAAGCGCATGGATTTGGTTAACTTGAGCTCTGGTTAAAAACAAAAAAAGCGGCCGAAGCCGCTCAGGAAGTAAATCAGTATTTTAATTGGTTAGGAAATTAAAACGCATACTTTACAGAAAATTGTAAACGATCTAGGTCGCCATCTACGCCACTTTCAAGCTCTCGTTCTGCATGTTTAAATTCCGCACCAAAGGTTAGACGTTTAACCGGTGAGTATAAAATATTTGCACTGTAGCTTTGGCTTGATTCTGTAGGATCGCCATACATTGCAAGTAGGTTTTCATCGTTATCAGCAGATAAGAACGAATATAGGAAAGTAGAGCGCCACTGGCTATTCCACTTATGTTGATATGCAATAAAACCTGATGTTGAATCAATCGCATCTAGGTCATCACCATTGAGAACCGCACCACGAGCTACGTTTAGACCAACATAACGACCTAGTCCTTTACCTTGCGTAAGCATAAATTTTAGATTGTCTTCACCAAGTTTCACCATACCCGATGCACTAACACCAAATGAGGTTTCATCGGCATCAACACCACCTACTTTGTAGGTCAGTTGACGAGCAAGGGCTGCTACTACAAAGTTACCCCAATCCGCTTTGTGAGTATAGCGTGCGGTAAAGTCAGGTAATGAGGCGTCATCAGTCACTGCCATGCCACCACCGGCTGTAGTTATTGTGCTTTCTGGGTTCTCTAGAGAGAATGACCATGCACCGGTAGTGTATTTAATTTGTGATTGACGAACAAACACAGTGCCTTCTGCAGGACCAACAAAATCAAGCGCTTCTGGTAATGCACCAACGTTTTGAAAGTTTGACCATGTTTGACCAAATAACCAACCATCGTATGAAATAAATGCATGGCGAATACGCGGAGAGTATGAATTAGACACACGCTCGTTGCCACCTGGGGCAGACGCTAAAAAGTCTAGTTCTATTTTAGTTTTAACCGTTTTACCGTTATCTAGTAAGGTAGCAGTTCCAAAATTGAAACGTGACTCACGAGCGTGCATATCAAATACTGCGTCTGAACTATCATCGCTACCAACGGTTAATGTACTTGGTACATAAAAGTCACGGCCAACACTGCTGCCAGCAGGAGCGCCTGCTGAATAGTCACTCCACATTGCGTCGAGTTTAATGTATCCACCATAGGTGAATTCTGTATCACCTATTTTTGCAGCTGTAGCAGCATAAGCTGTGCTAGAAAGTGCACATAGTACAGCAGTCGCTGCCAGTGTTTTAATTGGAGTAAATTTCATTGTTGCGTCCTTTTATAGGCTACTTGTTGTATGTTGTTTGCTTATGATATGCATTAATGTGTGTTACTTATATAGTACTAACAGATTGAATTTAATTATCTTTAATTTAATTTGTTAGTAAATACGAGTTATTAATAAACAATCAAGGTTTTTATATATTTAAGCTACTGTTGTATATGTACACAATTTACTCAATCAACTATTAGTCTATTAGACTAAGGTTTAATACTTATTGAAGGCTCATATACTTTTATTTAATAGTATGTTTTTTATGTAAATAAGGTGTAGCCAAGAGGATTATAGATAAGATATTGGGGTCTGTTGACCTTTGCGGATTAAAATTTGTTCAAACTAGGGGCGATTAAATCATGGCGCGAGGTTTGTAACCTAGTGGGCTCGATAACTGCTCCTGCGTTATTCTACTGGCTTACATCCATGTAAGAATAAGTAAAAACCGAGCAAAGCTTCCGCGTCCTGCTTACGCCCCTTACCTACATCCATGTAGGCAACAAAGAGTAAATCGCCCCTAGGCAGAACCCATCGGGCAGCGCCTGTTTGGCATTGATGCTGCGTTATCGCCTATTTATGGGGAATAACCACACCACATAGGCTCTGCCTTGCCTAAATACCAAACAGACTGCTGCAAATTTAACCTTGAAAGGTCAACAGACCCTAGTTATTTGAACCCAGATACAACTAATGTCTAATATTTAATAGTGCACTGCTGAGTAATCCTTGATGAAAAGCCTAAGGCAAGTAATATAAATTGGAGACTAATATGTCACAAAGTATCTATCCAGTTCCTGCGCAGATAAAAAACGCAGCGCTCGTCGATAATGAAAAATATAATACGATGTATAAACAGTCTATTGAAGACCCTGAAGGGTTTTGGGCTGAGCACGGTAAGCGTCTTGACTGGTTTACTCCATATTCAAAAGTAAAAAACACTTCATTTGACAAAGGCCATATCAATATTAAATGGTATGAAGATGGCTACCTGAATGCCTCTTATAACTGTATTGATCGTCACTTAAAAACAAAAGCGGATAAAGTAGCATTAATTTGGGAAGGTGATGATCCTTCACAAAGCGAAAATATCACCTACCAACAGCTACATGATGAAGTGGCAAAGTTTGCCAATGGTTTAAAAAAATTAGGTGTTAAAAAAGGTGACCGTGTAGCCATTTATATGCCAATGAGCCCGCAAGCTATATACGCAATGCAAGCTTGTGCCCGTATAGGTGCTATTCATTCAGTTATATTCGGTGGCTTTTCACCGTCAGCTATTGCGGATCGTATTAATGATTCGGGTGCTAAAGTGGTGATCACCTCAGATGAAGGCCGACGTGCAGGTAATTGTGTACCGCTAAAAGCCAATGTAGATGAAGCCGTATTACAAGATTCAGTCACCACCGTTGAGCATGTAGTGGTACATAAACTAACTTCAGGCGATGTTGATTGGCACGACCATGATATTTGGTGGCATGACTTAGTTGCAGACCAAGCGCCAGATTGCGAACCTGAACACATGAATGCTGAAGACCCACTGTTTATTTTATATACCTCAGGTTCTACAGGTCAGCCTAAAGGTGTGGTACACACCACTGGTGGCTATTTAGTGTATTCATCTATGACCCACGAATACATTTTTGATTTAAAAGACGATGATATTTTTTGGTGTAGTGCTGATGTTGGCTGGATCACAGGTCACAGTTATATTGCTTATGGGCCGCTCGTTAATGGGTGTACACAAGTCGTATTTGAAGGCGTACCAACTTACCCAACTGCTGGTCGTATGGGCGAAGTGGTTGATAAACATAACGTGACAATTTTATACACAGCACCTACTGCCATTCGTGCATTGATGGCTAAAGGCGAAGAGCCGATTGCAAGCTCACATCGTGACAGCTTACGCATTTTAGGTTCTGTGGGGGAGCCGATCAATCCAGAAGCATGGACTTGGTACTATGAAAAAATTGGTAAGTCGAATTGTCCGATTGTAGATACTTGGTGGCAAACCGAAACCGGTGGCATCATGATTGCGCCATTACCAGGTGCAACTGATATGAAACCTGGTTCTGCAACTCGTCCATTCTTTGGTATTGCACCAGCGTTATTTGATGCTGAAGGTAATACATTAGAAGGTGCGGTTGATGGTAACCTTGTAATTTTAGATAGCTGGCCTTCACAAGCACGAACCGTTTATGGCGACCATGAGCGCTTTGAACAAACCTACTTTAGCGCTTATCCTGGTGTGTACTTTACTGGTGACGGTTGTCGTCGTGATGAAGACGGTGATTATTGGATAACAGGACGCGTTGATGACGTACTTAATGTGTCTGGGCACCGTTTAGGTACTGCGGAAATTGAAAGTGCGTTAGTGGCTCATGAAGCTGTAGCTGAAGCGGCAGTAGTAGGCTACCCGCATGATATTAAAGGCCAAGGTATTTACGTTTACATAACTCCTAACGAGGGTGTAACGGTGAGTGATGAGCTAACAAAAGAGATCCGTAATTGGGTTCGTAAAGAGCTAAGCCCAATAGCATCACCAGATATGATTCAGTGGTCTCCAGGTTTACCAAAAACACGTTCTGGCAAAATTATGCGTCGTATTTTACGTAAAATCGCGGCAAATGAGCACCAACAGCTTGGTGATACTTCAACACTTGCGGATCCGTCAGTGGTTGATGAGCTAGTAGAAAATCGATTAAATCGTTAATTTCGCGTTAAAAGCTTGATTAGAAGTTGATTCTAAACGTAGTATATCGGCTGTTGTCTATTGGATAGCAGCCGAATTTTTGGGAGTGAACAATGAGTCAGTTTTTAATAGCGGACGATCATCCGTTATTTCGTGAAGCACTAAAGGGCGCTTTGAGTGCAAAGTTTGCAGGTTTAGAAGTATTTGAATCAGCGGATTTTGATAGCACATTGCAGGTGTTAAGCGAACAAGAAGATCTTGATATATTACTACTAGATTTACACATGCCAGGTAACGGTGACTTATACGGCTTGATCCGTATACGTGAAGATTACCCAAGCCTACCTATTGCGGTTGTGTCGGGTAGTGAAGATGTAAATATTGTTTCGAAAGTTATGGGTTATGGGGCAATGGGGTTTATTCCTAAGTCATCATCATCTGACGATATTGCCAACGCAATTAACCAAATACTCGAAGGCGATACTTGGCTGCCAACCGAACTAAAAAGTAAAGTGGCTGAAATAGAAGGCGCAGATAGAGAAATTGCTGCACAAGTAGCATCACTTACTCCACAGCAATACCGTGTATTACAATATTTGCACGAAGGGTTACTGAATAAACAAATTGCGTACGAACTTCACATTTCAGAAGCCACAGTCAAAGCTCACATCACTGCCATATTTAGAAAACTCGGTGTTTATAATCGAACTCAAGCTGTTTTAATTGCTGCAAAACTACAACTAGAACCGATAGAGCAAGCTTAAGCAGACTAAATAAGAGGCGAGAGCCTCTTTTTTGTAACCCCATCACAATAAAACCCATCAGTTAATTACCATGACATAACAAGTCATTCATCTTTATTACATGACCTGCTCAGAAAATAATGCTAGGTTACGGGCATTTTGTAATTAAGAGAGCATGGTATGTCAGACTCAATGGACTCACCACACACATCCCAAGATGAAAATCAGGCCGCAAAGGGCGGTTGGTTTAATCGATTTTTAGCCACGGTAGAATTTTTAGGGAATATGCTTCCCCATCCAATTACCTTATTCGCGCTGTTTTGTATTGCCATTATTTTATTTAGTGGCGTTGCTGATTGGTTTGGACTTAGTGCTATCGATCCACGTCCAGAGGGCTCTGCTGGACGCGATCCTGATGGTGTAATTGAAGTAGTTAGCTTACTCAGTGCCGAGGGCTTACAGCGTATTGTAACGGGCTTGGTTACTAACTTTACCAGCTTTGCCCCATTAGGCACGGTATTAGTGGCATTATTAGGTGTAAGTGTTGCCGAGCATTCAGGGTTATTGTCTGCGGCAATGCGTGGCATGGTTATGGGCGCATCTAAACGCTTAGTAACTTTTATGGTGGTATTCGCTGCTATTTTATCAAACACAGCATCTGAGCTGGGTTATGTCGTATTGATCCCCCTAGCGGCAATGATATTTCATAGTTTAGGTCGTCATCCGCTTGCAGGCCTTGCTGCAGCGTTTGCTGGTGTATCGGGTGGCTATAGTGCTAACTTATTACTTGGCACTATCGATCCGTTATTAGCGGGTATTACAACGCCTGCAGCACAAATGATTGACCCAACTTACCAAGTAGGCGCTGAAGCAAACTGGTATTTTATGATGATTTCAGTATTGCTAATTGCTGTTTTAGGTACGCTTGTTACAGAGAAAATTGTTGAGCCACGTTTAGGTAAATATAACCCAGATGAAGCCAGTGAAGATTTAGCTCAAAATAATATTGCCGGTTTAACTGCCAAAGAAAAATCAGGTTTAAAATGGGCTGGTGTTTCATTACTTGTTGTTTCGTTGTTACTCGCTTGGACGATTGTTCCAGCAGACGGTATTTTACGTAACCCTGAAACAGGTCTAGTTGCACACTCTCCGTTTTTAAAAGGGATTGTTGTTTTTATTTTTGTTACCTTTGGTATTCCGGGTTTTGTGTATGGTCGCGTGGTTGGCACCATGAAAAATGATAAAGACGTGATCAATGCCATGAGCAAAAGTATGAGCTCTATGGGCATGTACATTGTATTAGTGTTTTTTGCTGCGCAGTTTGTGGCATTTTTTAAATGGACTAACTTAGGCACCATTTTAGCGATTAACGGTGCCGCGTTACTACAAGCTCTTAGCTTAACTGGGCCGGAAGTATTTGTACTGTTTATTTTGATGTGTGCTTTAGTGAACTTAACTTTAGGCTCATCGTCAGCGCAGTGGGCAGTAACAGCGCCTATCTTTGTTCCTATGCTTATGCTTATAGGTTATGCACCCGAGACAATTCAAGCGGCTTATCGTATTGGTGATTCAGTAACTAACTTAATTACCCCGATGATGAGTTACTTTGGTTTAATCCTCGCGGTTGCTACTAAATACAAAAAAGACATGGGAATAGGTACTTTGGTAGCCACTATGTTGCCATACAGCTTAATCTTCTTTGTTGGCTGGGTGGTACTGTTTTACTTATGGGTATTTGTTTTAGGTATGCCAGTAGGCCCTGGGGCACCAACGTATTACACACCCTAGTTAAGTAAGGTTTATTATTTACTTATAAAAATGCCAGCTTATTAGCTGGCATTTTTAATAGCTATATAAAGCTAATTATGAAAATACGACGGTTTTATTGCCATTAATAAACAGCTAGAGTATTACCAAATTGGTTTAATAACATGCCGCCTAAACAAAGGCTTCTTTTGGAGCTAATAATACAACTTTGGTTTTTTCTTCGCCGTGCAGTGCCTCTTTTACGTTAGCAGGTAATCCTTCGCAAAGTTATAATAAAAATCGCAGCGGGATTAGCCTGTGAGTTCTGCTCTCATTAAAAGCGTTGTGCATCTTTATCAACAAGGCCTAATAATATCTAAATTATGCTGATTACAGAGTTTGGTAATTTTGGCTAAGCCTAATATCGTTTGCGTATTAGTTGGTTAGTGTATTACTTATTTTCCTCATTCCCTCCCTGTCTTTACTGCGCTTGCAGGGGGGAATCACATTTATATCAAAGTGTAGAGAGGGGGGTTTTAGTTTGGAAAGATGCCACCTAGTAATAAGGTGGCATATATAGATAAGCTAGTTTTTTGGCTCAGACGCTAAATCGTCTTCCTGACGTAAAAAACCAGCGGCTTCCTCATCATCTTTGGTTAAAGCTGGCTGCATAGGCATAGCCCGTGTTTGCTGGTTTAACTGGTGCAGTTGAGATGCATTGCCTAAATCGCGTTCGCTAGTGATAGAGGCAATTGATTCTCGATCTTTCAAAAATGCAATTACATCTTTTTTGATTGCTTGTAATTGACCTTCATCTTTATGCATTTCCATAATATGTCGAGGATGCTCGAGGTTTTTCATGCCTGTAGCTGCAAAGGTTGTAGAAACAATGCGCGAAACAATCACCCAAGGCGTTATGCTGCTACGTACCAAGGTATTTTCCGAGCGTGTGCTATCATGAATACCGGTGCCCGTTGATATTTTTGACTCAGTAAATGTGCCCTCGCACTTGAAGTACACGAGTAAAGATTCAAATTGCATTTCAGCAAAAAATAAATGGGCACTATTGCTCAGCAGCTGAGCAAATGCTTTAACTAATATGCCGATAAGCAATAAATGAACACTTGCCATTAACAGCTCGCTAAACTCAATAATATTTTTATTATTAAAGGCTTGTTCAATACTATTTATATTAGCAGCGTCAATATAGTGGTAAATATTAATAAAAGAGTAAGCAAGCAACACAGTAAAGGTAAGCGCTACAATGTAGAGTAAGTTACCACTAATTAACGCAACTAAACGAGAAAGGTTAAAGTGCTTACCTAAATCCATTGTGTGTAGTTTAGGCTGAATCTCTTGAATCATTTCGCCTTTAAACCCGCCTTTTCCTTCAATTTGCTCTTGTAGTTTAGGATCTAGCTCACGATAAACCCTATTAGGTACTTCTTTATAACGGCGATTAGCCATTACTAAGTTATCAAGATTTATAAAAATTTCATCTGGATGAACAGACTCTTGCCAGTTTTCACGTAGTTCTGATACTTCAGCGCTTGGTGTCACTTCGTTTAAACGCGCTTTAATCATCACAAAAACAAGTGCACAACTAAGTGCAGCTAAAATAATAATGGCAGTTAAATAGAGGCCCGCGTTAAGGTTGGGTAATTGCTCAAGCCAATTGTCTATTTGTTGTTTGCTTATGCGCTGTTCCTGCATTACCCACGACATAGACAGGCCTATAGCAATGGGCAATATAAAGGATAAAGAAATGATTTTAGCAAGAGCACCAGTACCTAAGGCTTCAATATTTTTCTCTGCATTACGTGAAATAGGTTTGCCAGAAGAGCGCCAAGAAAACAGCACATAAAACATTAATATGGCACTATATATTGGAAAAGCTAGTTCGCCAGCTTCACCGGTAAAACCAGACAGTGACACAAAGGCGACCAATGCATAAGCGATAAGAGCAACCAGTGTGCTTATCCATGAGCCAAATAAACGTTGGGCAACATTACGTATTGGGTAGGGTAAAAATAATAGTTTTGGTACTAAACTATGTAGCAAACGCGATAAAAAGCCATTCGGTTCTTTAAAAGTACTGTTTTTGCGACCAACAAGCATTTCTTCTAATGTTTGCGCAGTGTAGGCTACTTCGTTTTTTTCTTCTTGTGCAGTTGAGGTTTGTGACTTACTAAAATTAAACGCCAACGATGTTGGGTGGTTTCTACCTACGAAGTACTTAAGCGTTGCATAAATACCACCCGATAAAGTCCGAATGCCTAGGGCGAGTATTAACATGCCAAATATCATTAAGATCCAACCTGCTGTTGCATCTTCCTTTACAGAGCTAGACGCGATAACAAGCAAGCTGATGCCAACAACAGATTCAATAAGCCCTCTTATTGCTTTTACTTTACCTTCCAGTTTGAAAGGGTTTTTTAGTCCAAGATCGATTGATCCGTAATCAAAAGCCATCAAATGCTCCTTATAAATAGTACACCCTAAAAAGGGAATATCAGCATAGCTACAATAACGCATGCATTAAGACATTATTGCTTAATTTCTGATTATATATCAATAATATTGTTCAGCTTAAGGTTACTTGAATATGATAAGTTAAATCTCTTAAAAGTTGTTATTACTCAAAAGGGAGTGTAGTAAATAACCTAATATTTCAGCTAATCCATAAAGTGAATGGTTTTGCCAAGAGGAAAATTGCATATTTTGGCCGTGAAGGTTGATAGTAAAGGCCGAGGAAAATAATGATATAAATCTAACAAAAGTCGCTATTTTCGGTTCTAATAGAAAACAGCTGATACGTAAATTTACTTTGTTTTATTAAGGTCTCTTAACCAGTGTTTAGGTTTAGTTATATTGAATAAACAAATGCCAGCTTATTAGCTGGCATTTTTAATAGCTATATAAAGCTAATTATGAAAATACGACGGTTTTATTGCCATTAATAAACAGCTTATGCTCTGATGCTAGTTGCAGTGCTTTACAAAACACCGTTTTCTCTACATCTTTACCCATTTTAGCCATCATCTCAGCTGTATTCGCATGGGTCACACTCGATACGTCTTGTAAAATAATCGGGCCTTCGTCTAGCTCATTATTAACAAAGTGAGCCGTGGCACCAATAATTTTCACACCACGTTCAAATGCCTGGTGATACGGTTTTGCACCAATAAAAGCAGGTAAAAATGAGTGATGAATATTAATGATTTTACCCTCAAAACGACCCACAAATTCAGGGCTTAAAATACGCATGTATTTAGCTAGGCCAATAATGTCAGGGTTATAGCTGGCAATTAAGTCACCGACTTTTTCGTCGTGCTCACTGCGCGTAAGTCCTTCATGAGAAACCACATGAAAAGGAATATTAAACCCTTTCACTAGAGGCTCTAGAGTAGGGTAGTTAGCGATAACGGCGAGTATCTCTATGTTTAGAGCTTGTTCAAATTGCTTTAATAACATGCCGCCCAAGCAATGAGCTTCTTTTGTGGCTAATAGTACCACTTTGGTTTTTTCTTCACCGTGCAGTGCCACTTTTGCGCCAGCTGGTAATACTTCGCGCAGTTGTGACAAAAACTCAGCATGTGGTTCGCCTGTAAGCTCTGTGCGCATAAAAAAGCGTTGTGCATCTTTATCAACAAATTCGTTGTTACGAATAATATTTAAATTATGCTGATTACACAGTCCGGTAATTTTGGCGATTAAGCCTATATCGTCTGCGCATTGGGTGGTTAGTATATAACTCATTTTCCTCATTCTTACCCAGTGGTTAGTTGCTTCATTATTTGTGTTTTAATTTAGAAAGCAAGACCTTTGTGTGATAGCCAATGTTTAATTTTAATTTACGCTAAGATAGCGTTAGTAAGGTTAATTTAGCTTTAAGTAAGTTTAACAAATTGTGTTCTAGTAAGGATTTAAAACAAGGAACTAAATCAGTTGTTTATTACTATATTTATACTATTGTCTAGTTAAAAAGTTGTTTTTAGTGTGCTTTACTAGCATACGAGTATATTAAATTGCGAATTAACTCTGTTTGTGCTTAATTTGTATACAAGTGTGGCGCTATTGTAAGTAATATAAACAATGGAAACTTAGCTGCTAAGCGGCTGAAAAATAAAAAGCTTAATGGCTTATAATGTTAATTGGAGAAATAATGGGTAATTTAAGCTTAAAAAACAAGTTGCTACTGTTGGCTGTTTTACCATTGATAGTATTACTAATCAGTTTTATGGCGGGCTCTTATTATTTAGAGAAGCAGAATCAACAGCAAAACTTTAATGAGTTCAAAACTAAATTAATTGCTGATAAACAAACCTTGCTAAGAACAGAAATAGAAATCGGCTCTAAAGTAGTGCAATACCAATTAGCACAAGGAAATGAACAAGACGCTAAAAATGCGTTGCGAGATTTAACCTTTGGTGAAGATGGTTACTACTTTATTTATGATACCAATGGTATTAGTGTTTTTCATGCCTTATTGGGTGATGCAATAGAAGGTCAAAATAAAATAGGCATGACCGACCCAAACGGTAAAAAAATAGTGGTTGGCTTACTTGAGCAAGCGCGTAAAGGCGGTGGCTCGTTTACCTATCATTTTCAAAAGCCCAATACCACAGGCTTAGTCGAAAAAATTGGTTATGCTGCAATGATCCCAGGTACCAATTGGATGATAGGCACTGGCACGTATATGGATGATATTGAAGCTGAGCTGGTAAAGTATCAAGCAACTATGGAGCGCCATTTAAGCGAAAAAATGACCACTTTGGTTTTAATATCACTTCTGCTTCTTGGTTTAGCAGCAGCCGGTGCGTTGTATGCTTCTAATAATATGCTAAAACCGATTAAACGTATGGTGCAAAGCTTAGATGATATTGCTAAAGGGGAGGGGGATTTAACCCGACGCTTAGAAATAGATACTCATGATGAAATTGGTCAGTTAGGTGAATCTTTCAATGTATTTGTGAGCAAGCTACACAGCATTATTGCCGGTGTGGTTGATGTAACAAGTGACGTTAAAACAGCCTCTTCAGATATTAATACGCAAACATTACTCATAGAAGACAAGTTATTAAAGCATAACCATGAAACCGATTTAGTGGCAACAGCGATTACCGAAATGTCAGCAACCTCGCATGAAGTTGCGCAAAATACCACACAAGTTGCAGTATCAACGCAGGCGGCAACAAAAGAAGTGGCTAACGCGCAAGATTGTGTGGATGTTTCACTGAGCGAAGTATCAAACTTAATGGGCGAAATTAATCAAGCAGCAGAGCAGGTTAACTCGTTAAGTGAGCAATCTAAAAAAATTAACAGCGTATTGAGTGTAATTGGTGGCATTGCTGAACAAACAAACTTATTGGCATTAAATGCGGCAATTGAAGCGGCACGCGCAGGTGAGCAAGGTCGTGGTTTTGCGGTGGTGGCTGATGAAGTTAGAAGCTTAGCGAGCAGAACCCAAGACAGCACATTAGAAATTAACGAAATGCTAAGCGAGTTACATAATTTAGTAACGGCAGCTGTTGATGCTATGCATGCGAGTCAACAAAGCTGTAATCGTTCAGTTGAGTCTTCTCGCGCTATTTCTGAAAGCTTAGGTGCGGTAACCACGTCCGTGACCACCATTAATGATATGAGTACACAAATTGCTACAGCGGCAACAGAGCAAAGCAGTGTAACAGAAGAAATTAACCGTAACGTGTATGCGATTCAAGAAATAGTTAATGAATTAACACAGTCGAGTAAAACCACTTCTTCAGTAAGTCAGCACCTAGCAGGGCGAGGTGAAAACTTGGGTGACCTAGTAGGACAATTTAAAATATAGATAGCGTGATTTAAATTGCTAACTACGCTAAGCCGTAACATTATTTGTTACGGCTTTTTTATTGGTTGGCGCTGAGTGGGTGATAGTAGCTATAAATATCTAACGACACAGAGATTTTTTAATATTTTTATTCGTCTCTAATGTACACTATTAGCTATTCTTATTAATAAGTGCTTACTTATTACAGTAAATTTATAGTGAAAGACTATTTTAGGGTTTTGAAATGATAGAGTATCCGGTTGATCAGTTACCACAACTCATAAACGACTTATTGCAGTGTGATACCACAGAGCGCAAAAATAAATTACTTATAGATGCTCAACAAACCTTATCAACCGAACACTTATCTTTGTTGTTTGAAGCTATTCCTAAAGAGCAACGCCTTGAAATTTGGCATTTATTAGATGAAGACACGCAACACGAAATTTTCGTTAATTTAAGTGAAGATAGCTGTTTGTGGTTATTGCAGACTCTAGATGACAGCGACGGTTTTAAATTATTGGACGAAGTTAACGTTGAAGAGCTGCTTGAGTTAGAAGAAGTTATTCCACAACGTTTTATTGATTATGCAAAAAAGCAGCTAGATGAAGCACAAACCAAACAATACGAACTGGCGCAACAATATACACCTGAGCAGTTAGGTCACTGGATTGGCTTTGATTTTTTAAAGGTGTCTGACAAGCTCACTGCGGGTGGCGCTAAAAAGCTGCTACACAAAGGGTTACCGCAGTACAGCGAAGTGATTTATTTAGTGAGCCGTAAAGGTAGCTTAATCGGCGAAGTGGCAGTTAATGACCTAATAAAAGCAAATGATAACGAGAGCTTAATGACTCTTGCTAATCATGACTTTACCTCATTGCACGCAGACCATGATTTATATGAAGCCGCAGAAGTGGTTATTCACAGCGAGCAAATGGCCATGCCCGTGGTTAATGCCGATAACAAACTAATAGGGCGTTTAACCATTGCATCGGCTTACGAGTTACGTCAAGAAATTGCTGACGAAGCAGCAGCAAAAGCCGGTGGTTTACGTGAAGACGAAGATTTATTTGCCAGTGTTCGTAAAAGTGCTAAAAACCGTGGTATTTGGTTAGGTATAAACTTAGCAACAGCATTTTTAGCTTCGTGGTTTATAGGCTTATTTGGCGCCACCATAGAACAAGTGGTGGCACTTGCGGTATTAATGCCTGTAGTGGCGTCAATGGGCGGAATAGCGGGTAGTCAAACCTTAACAGTTATAGTGCGCGGTCTTGCGCTTGGTCAGGTTACCGACTCAAACCGTAACGCTCTACTCAAAAAAGAGCTGCGTGTAGGGGCGGTAAATGGCTTGGTATGGGCTTTAGTGATTGGTTTGCTAACGTATCTATGGTTTAACGATATTATGCTTAGTATAACCATTACCGTGGCAATACTGCTGAATTTAGTGGCTGCATCGTTGGCGGGCGTAGTGATCCCGTCTATTTTAGATAAAATGAAAATTGATCCAGCATTATCAGGCTCAGTTATTTTAACCACAGTAACTGATATTGTCGGCTTTGTGACCTTTTTAGGGTTAGGTAGTTTATTGTTACTTTAGGGTCTGTTGATCTTTCAAGGTTAAATTTGCAGCAGTCTGTTTGGTATTAAGGCAAGGCAGAGCCTATGTGGTGTGGTTATTCCCCATAAATAGGCGATAACACAGCATCAATGCCAAACAGGCGCTGCCCGAAGGGTTCTGCCTAAGGGCGATTTACTCTTTGTTGCTCGGTTTTTACTTAGCCCACTAGGTTACAAACCTCGCGCCGCGATTAAATAGCCCCTAGTTTGAACGAATCTTAATCCGTAAAGGTCAACAGACCCTAGTTTAATCAGCTGTTATTTAACTAAACGCCACCTCCATGAAGTGGCGTTTAGGATAGATGTAGCGTCATGAAAAGTCCTTTAATTTAAACTTTAAACAATCGTACTTATTTTATTTCTGCCTTCCGTTTTTGCCCGGTATAAAGCCGTGTCTGCGGCATATAACAGCGCCTCGTAGGTGCGGTACTGGTTATTATTTTCACAGGCAATTCCTTGGCTTACCGTAATTTTAACCTCTGGCGGCAAACCTAAGTCGGTAAAGCTCATTTGTGCAATTTGTTGTTGTATATGGTTGGCCACAACGGTGGCGGTTTTTATATCGCAACGGGGTAAAATAATTGCAAACTCTTCACCGCCATACCTAGCAGCTAAACACTCTCTAGATGGAATGCACTGTAATAGCATTTTTGCTATTTTCTGTAAGCATTTATCGCCTTTAATATGCCCGTAGGTATCGTTGAATTTTTTAAAGTGGTCAACATCAATTAATATACTGGTTAAAGGTTGTTGGCTTTGAATACTCTCTTGCCAGTATTTTTTTAACGACTCATCTAAAGCTAAACGGTTAGCAAGCCCAGTTAAATGATCGGTTGAGGCCTGTATTTTTAAACGGTTATACATGGCTTTATGAGTACTAAGATCGTGAAGTATACATACGTACAACTTTTGTGCCGATGTGATACTTTTTGGCATACTTGATATTGATAAGTCAGCTTCAATCACATCGCCATTGGCTTTGTTTATAGCAACTTCATTTGGGCCAATGCTAAGAGGGGTGTCCTTAATACCAATCCAATTTAATAAGGTCTGTTTATATTTATCAAGGTCTGAACCGTGTAAAAACGACAGTAAATTTTCGCCTATCAGCGACTGTTGAGAGTAACCAAGTAATTGAGCAGCTTTTGGGTTGGCAAATTCAAAACCACCCTGTTCATTCAGTACAAAAATACCTTCGGCGGTGCCATTAAATAATTCAATTAATGCATCAAATTGAGTATGAGAAAAAGAGGATGATAAAGCGCTATCGAAGAGCAATGCTTTATCGTTATCAGTTGCTGCAGTCTTTTTATTGTTAATTTGTTTCGACACGTTTTAGCCTTAGCATGGTACAGACGTTTTTGATGTCTACAAATTTACTTAAAAAAGTGCAATTAAACCTTTCGGTAATCTTCTGAATTTAATTGTTTGATTTTTAATGTCTTTTTTGTGTTTGTGTTTGTGGTTTGGTTTTATTTGCGGTTTAAATAGCAGTTAGTGTGTTAAAATTTATTGTTAATTAAAATATTCATTTAAATTTGTTGTTGGTTATACAACATTTAAAACTAATTAGTAATAATATGAACAACTTTTAAAGTTATGTATGTTTGAACTTTCTAAATAAAAGACGCTCATTTAGTTCACAGCTAAATGAGCGTTTTGAGTTCTAAATATTAACGAGGTTCATTTCTAACTTGTGGATCTGCGCTAATGTATTTTTGGATTGTTGGGATTGCAACAATAAACTGCAAGCATAAATCACCTGCATTTTTATTTGAATCAACAACCACTATAGATTGACCACCGTTGATTATTTTAAAACTAAAATCTTCTACTATTGGCCCACTCAGCTCTGCGCCAACAAAATAAAAACCACGCTTAAGCGTTTCTTCATCTAAAGTATAGACACCATGAGTGTTTGGAACTGTTACCTCTCCACCACCTGATACCTCATGACCATTTTCTGTGTATTTGAATACAGCCTCGTCGTTCTCATTAATTGTTACGTTAACACTAAATTTTATAAGTTGATTGTTATCTACTGTAGTCATTGTTTACATCTCTTTTTTAATAAGTAGTAGGATACTACTGAATATATTTTTAGTTTATAAGTCGAAATTATTGATACCAAATTCTTTAAGTATCTTTATTTTTTCGGGAGCTTCAGACAAGCGATCTAAGCAACTATATGCCTGTAATAGGGGAAAAAGAATATCAATATCATTTGTTTTTTTAGCTATATTTAAGATTGATTTTAGAGCCTTGTGGCAAAATAATTTTCGCTTCTCATTATTCTCTTTAGATGCTGCTAATTTTGCTTGCGCCAAATATATGCTGGCTATATGAATGCTATTATTAATGCCTGAGTTTTCTTCAATTCCTAGTGAAGTTGTATATCTGTTTAACTCATCCATGAATTTCTCTGCCAAGGTCGATTGTTTGACTTTGACAAAGTAGCGAATCAAATTGACATAGATACCCGTGATATTACGATTTTTCTCTGATGTATGTAAGAAGTTTATAATGCTTTCAATTAAAGAAATATTAGCGAGCTCAGCGTAAATTAAGGTTTGGTTAGTTAAAAACTGAAAATATTTTTCTTGGAATTTCTTATTTTTTGGATCCTGTTTTAATGCTTTTTTTTCAGCCTCTAATGCTTTTATTGTATGCAAAAAAGCTGGCTGTTTATCTGGCAGGTAACTTAGTAGATTGGCTTGATGGGAGTGCGTATAGGCCAGCATCTCTAATAAGTTTGCATCATTAGGATATAATGAGGTTAAAGTATTTAAAACTTTTTCTGCTTGTTCATAAGAATTTAGCGCATTTCTGTAGTTACCTAAGTGTACTTCTGTGCTAGCAATCCAGCTAAGAGTATCAGCTCTATCAATTAATAAGTTTTTATCGTTTGGAATTAAATTAAGCGCTTCATTTTTAAGGGCGAGCGACTTTGTAAAGCGTTGTTTCGCGGCAGTGTAGTTAAATTGCTTTAAATACAAAGAGCCCAGCGAATTATGCGAATACGATAGCTCCATAATCGAGTTAAAATCATTCGGTGCTAATGAATACATTTTCTCGCTGTAGGCATGATATTTTTTAAATAATGGCTCAGTAGCAGCGTAATTACTTTTATCATAATGAAGCTGACCGAGCCAAAAGGCATTAGCACCGGCGAGTGTGAGAAGCTCTAAGTTGTTTGGCTGAATTTTTAATAATGCTTCAAGGCGAATGCGGGCGTTTTCAAAGGCGGTAAAGGCTTCATCGGTTTTACCCCGTGAATAGGCGACTTCACCCATGGCCTCAAGGGTTTGTGCGTACTGAAAGCGACTTTTAAATTCTCCTTGTTGACTGCTAAAGTTAAATAGCGAGCTTGGTTTATCAACTTGATTAGTAAAATATTCAAGTGCTTTATTACTAATGCCATCAAGTAAGTCCATACGCTTTACGCTGCGTAATTTATCGGCAAAATCACCAACCATAAACCCTAGTAAGCTTTCGGCCTCTTGGCGCTTTTGCTGTGCAAGTTGCTGCGCTTGAAAGCTGGTAACACTCATAAATAGGGCAACACAGGTAAGTAAACAAAGCAGAGCGACGGTGCCGCGTTTTATGGTTGTTTTTGTTTTACTGTGTTTAAGAGAGCTGGTTATAAGCGCGCGTTCGTCATCGTCTAGTTTAAATATGTTGTCGTTTAATAAGGTAACGGCCTCTTGCAATGGTTTACCCGGTGCTAACAGGTAGGCGTTACTTTTGTGCTCATTAAGCCATTGCTGCGTGTGGTGGTGTAAGCGGCTTTTTATAGCAAGGGCATCTTTATGGTCATTAATCCACTGTTTGGCACGTGGCCATTGGCGTAATAATGCCTCGTGGGCAAGGCTAAAGTAGGCTTCTTGGTTTTGTAAATGCGATACAAATAAGCGGCTATCGACCATGGCTTGAACCAGCTCTTTTTGGCTGGTGTTGGTTAACGCTTGTAAGCGGGCCGCGCGGCTAGTAATGGTTTTACCATCTGGGTTTAGCGTTACTAATTGCGATAACACGCTTTTTAGTTGCTGTTGTTGCGCTTTAGAAAGCCCTATAAATACCTCTTCGGCTTTTTTACCAATGGCACCCTCAATACCGCCGAGTTTTTCATACACACTGTGCAATAACTCATTATTATTACTGCGCTGTAAATACAGCTCTTGCAGTGTGTATTGCAACATGGGCAGGGCATCAGGGTTGTTGGCGGTATCGGCGCAAAGTATTTCATCCAGCGGGGTTTTGGTGTTTGGGTCTTGTGAAAACGTTAAATTAGCGGTTAACGCTGGCAAGCGAATAATTTGTTGTAGCTCATGGCGATTTGGCGGGGTTAAATCGTAATGCGCACCATGAGCTTTGCCCACCATAAGGCTTGGTTGCTCAACCACTAAAGGGTAAAAATCGTTACGACAGGCACTAAATACAATCACCGCTTTAGAGGTCGCTAAACGCTCAATAACAGATAAATAATGACTTCGGGTGTCGTTACTAAATAGCGGTGAGGAAAGTAGCACTTCTAAGCGGTCTATAAACAAAAACAATTGCGGCGTTTTTGCTGCTGTTTGGGTATTTGCAATTGTATTTTTTAAGCAACTAATAACATTGTCTATGTCATGTTCTAGTTGCTGTGCCAGCGTTTGTGCGCTTAGCCCTGTAAATACTGGAATGTCGTTAATATCCCAATCGAGCATAGCTGAGGCGAGATCTAAATACAGCCTATTTTGAGCTACATCTGCAAAGTCGAGTTGGGTGTACGACATTACTCTAATGCCGTTATAGCCTCGCTCGTCGAGTAGTTTTGGCAATATACCCGCATTAACTAATGATGATTTACCCGTGCCACTAGGGCCAAGGATTAAGCAAAATGCGCGCTGTAATGTTACTTGGTTTGATACGCTCTCTAATAACGTGCTGATGGCCTTATTACGACCAAAAAATAAGTGGGTATCGGTTGGGTTATATGCACTCAAACCTAAAAAAGGAGAGCCGCCTTGCCAGGTGTTAACTTGGCTGGGGAGTTCATCAGCCAATGGAAACTCAACCGTTGCAATAACCCTATAACCACGTTTACGTATGGTTTCTATGTATTGCGGGGCGCTTGCCTTATCACCCAGAGCTTTTCGTAACTGAGTGATAGTTTTATGCAGAGGGTTATCGCCGGTTTCTGTGTTTGCCCAGCAGTGAGTTAATAACGCGTCGCTACTCACAATCTCTGCTTGGTTTTGACACAAGTACAGCAACACATCCATAGCTTTGGGTTCTAGCTGTTTTTGTTCTTCAGCGCGTTGAATGGTGTTACTGGCAGGAGTTATTTGCCATTCACCTAAATAAAAGGGCGGTTGATGCATAATTGGCTCATTTTTATAGTTATAAGTGCATTTAGCTTTTTGCTTTAATTACATGACTCATGCTAGTTATTTTTATTAAGTGTAACAATGCGCTGTGGAAACGGAATTTCGATATTTGCATCGTTAATTGCTTTATACACGCTGGCGTTAATAGCGAGCTTAGTTTCAATAATTTTAGTGGTAGGAACCCAGTATCGATAGCTAATAGTAACGCCGCTATCAGCAAAGCGTTCTATGCCAACTTGTGCATTGGGTTGCTTAGCAACCAGTTCGTGATTAGCTAATGCGTTTTCAATAAGGCTGATCGCAGTATCACTAGAGGCGCTGTAGGCTATGTCTATTTCACCTTTTACTAAAGAGTAGTTAAATGAGTTATGTAGGATTTCGCCAACGATATGCTTATTGGGAATGGTTATTTCTACTTTTTCTTCATTAATTAACACGGTGTGACCCAGTTCAATTACTTTTACTTGGCCACTAACCCCTTTTACTTCTATGGTATCGCCTACCACAAATGGCCGCGTGGCAATAATAGCAAGCCCGGCGCCATAATTAGAAAGCATGCCTTGTAATGCTAAGCCAGCACCTAAAGAAGCGGCACCTATTGCAGCAACAAACGGGGTAACACTAATGCCAATTTTACCAAGCGCAATTATGATCACCATAATGATCAGCAGTACTTTAACTACATTACTAACAAAGTTAGTTAAGGTGATATCAACGTTATGTCGAGTCATCAAATTGGCAACTACTTCGGCAAGTTTTTTCGCCACCCAAAGACCAACCAGTAGAATAAAAATAGCACCGACTATTTGCATACTATAGGTGACTAAATACTCGGTAAGTAGGGCGTAGTACTTTTCAAATTGTTGAATTTCGGAACTGATCATGGTGAGCTCTAGTTTTAGTTATATTGGTATCAACTTACTATAACAAAGTGCTCACTAAAATTGGATATAATAGTGGTACTATCACCGCAGTTAATAGCGCACTCAATGCCATAGCCACCGATGAAAACGCCCCTATTTTTGGATGTTCGGCAATTGCAGCCGCTGTACCTATAGCGTGACAGGCCGTTCCCATTGCAATGCCTTGTGCCTCAAAGTTAAATATTTTAATTAATTTTAGTAACAAAAAGCCAAACAAAGCCCCAAGCAAACCAATAAAAATAACCATAGCAGCGGCTAGCGAGCTGATCCCCCCAAGTGAGTCGGTGACAAGTAATGCAATAGGTGTAGTAACGCTAAGTGCCGCAACTGAAGCGCTGAGCTGCGATGGGACAGCAAATAAAACACTTAATACAAAAGCCACCAGTGTGGCGTTAATAATGCCAATACTGCAGGTGACTAAAATGAGTAAAAAGTTTTTTCGAATATGCATAAACTGCTGATACAAGGGGAGGGCTAACGCGACTATGGCCGGCTCTAATAACCACGTTAACAACCGACTATGCGAAGCAAATTGTGAATAGGGTAATTTAAGGTTAACGAGTAATAAGGCAATAATGCCGATACTTAAAAATACGGGGTTCGTGAGGGATTTTAAAATGCTGTGACTTACTCTCACATTGAGCATTTTAAGTCCAAAAAAAAGAGTAATTATAAAAGGGATGGTCAACCACCAAAGGCTTGGCGTTATTGCACTGATTTGCTCATTCATTGTTTTCAGTGCCCTTAAAGTGGCCAACCACACTGGCTACTAAAATTAAGCTACTCAAGGGCACTATAATCATCACGGTGGTTAAAAATGGCCAATGTGTTTTTATAAGTTCTAAGTGTTCAATAAAACCAACGCCTGCAGGAATAAAGAAAATAGGCATTACATTTAAAATAGGCGAGGCGCATGGAGTAAGTTGCTGCTCTTTAACAATGCCTGATAAAAGTAGTACCAGTAAAATAACCATTGCTAATAGTGGCGCAGGAAAACTGGCATCAATAAAGTGCATAATAAGTTTACCTGCTGCTAAGCAAAGCAAAATGATAGCGCTACTTAAAAAGTATTTCATGGCGATGACTCAATACAATAGAGGATTATCACTTTAACAAATAACGCTGTTTTGTGCATTGTGCCTTAGTATTACCATCAATGTTACCAGTGCTTGGCGTTTGAAAACTCAATACCAGTTTTACCTTTTGCTTTAGCAATGGCTTTTTTAGTATTAGGGTTGCTTAATAAGCGAATTTGGCTCCATGTTTCTTTAGCGAGTATTTTTCGAGCTTGGGCTTTATAGCTTTGTTGAGTTACTCGTTTTATTGCCGCCAATGTGTCAGGTGAACGCGCTTGTAATGTTTCAAGCATTTCTTTAGTTGCTTTATCGGTATCTTCGGTTGTTTTTGTTACTAAACCGAGTTCAAAAGCGTCTTGTGCGTTTATTGGTTCGGCATGGCTTGCTAGCCAAAGTGCTTGGTCGCGTTTTACTAAGCCTGAAAGCATAACATTAGCGCCCATGTCTGGGCATAACCCCCAGCGCGCTTCCATAATGGCGAGTTTGGCGTCGTGGTGAACAATTCGGTAATCGGCACCCAGTGCTATTTGCAACCCTCCACCAAGACAGTTTCCGTTTATTTTAGCAATTACAGGCACACTCAATGACTGCCAGCCCAGTACGACCTTTTGCGCTAGGTTTTGATTACCAGGAAGCCATTTGAATAGGAGCTTTATGATATTGAATGGTGAAGCCATAACCGCGTTAATATCGAGTCCCGCACAAAAGTGTTCGCCCTCACCGGTTAATACAACCGCACGAATACTGGCATCTTTTTTTATATTTTTAATCACCTTGTTAAGCTCAACAAACATAGCAAAGCTTAAGGCATTTTGTTTTTCTACACGATTTAATGTAACAGTGGCAATACCCTGTTTTTTTTCTAATTTTATCATTATGCACTCCTCTGACCTGTTGTTTGAGCTTATGTTTTTATTGATGTTAAGTAAAGTGGATGAAGATGAATAAAAACAAAGTGAATTTTTTAATGTAAGTTGGGTCTATTCCCTTTAAAGGAAAATTTAATTTAAAAGGTCAGCAGACCTTAATACAAACCCATCCAACAATATCTATAAGTATTAGGTAAAAGTAAAAAAGCCAGTATTTAACGTGTTTTTTTTATCAAAACCCTAGCAACTTTTGATATTATGATTGCCACTTAAAAGCTCAGAGGTTAACCATTCATGTCAGGTCCACGTTTATTTACGGTAGAAGAAGCAACTCATCAAGCTTATGATATTTTTTTAGAGCTGGCTCCCAATAATTTAAGCGACAAAGATATTGAAGAATTTAACCTACACCGTGAAGAACTAGGCTTTATTGAAGAAGATGAGCCCGATGAACAGTGGCAAGACTTTGTTGCCCTAGAAATTGAACCTGAGCATTTTATTCAAGTATTAGTTGGCCTTGAGTTTGATAACGAAGACGTATTATTTGCGAAAATTTTAATTAGCCGTGATAAAGACGCGCCTTTTTGTCATATTTTGTGGAAAGAAAGTGAATAACCATTTCTCTGCTTTTTTGTTATTGCCATATGTAAGAGAACGTATTTTGCGAAACTCCTTTGTATTACTGCTTTTATTATTTAGCTGCTTTAGCTGGGCAGTTGATCCCTTTGAAGATTTTCATGAGTATGGGGAGCTCTCTGATGAAGAAATTCATGAGTTACACAAAGGCGAAGTATTGTATGGTGATACCGAATTTGGTTTTATTTTAAGTAAAGGTAACACTAATTCCACCAGTTTTAAGCTTAAAGGGAATCTTTATCAAGATTTTGAAAACTGGCGAAATCAATTCAAAATAGACTCTTTGTACAAACGTGATGAAAACGAAGAAACGGGTGAGTCGGATGTGACTGCTAATCGCGTGTTTTTCTCTGCACAGGGTAACTATAAAATAGGCGTTAAAAACTCGTCTTTCTTTATTTACGGAGATTATGAAGAAGATCAATTTAGCGGCCTTGATTTTAAAAGTACGGTAGCAACCGGTTATGGCGCACGTGTTTATCAAGGGGTTAAAAATAAGGTAGATATAGATATTGGCCCAGGTCTATACCGCTCAGTTGCTGATGATGAGTCAACAGCACTTGAAGACGATAAAGACAAAATGGGTTATTTACTTCGTATTGCAATGCAGTGGGAGAGGTTGGTATCTAAGCGTACCCGATTTAATCAAGATATCAGTATAGAACAATCTTTGTCTGGACTTAACTCTCGGTTAAAGTCAGAAACGGCATTAATTAGCCAAGTGGTTGGCGCGGTATCGTTAAAATTTGCTTATATGTATCGTTATAATTCTAAGCCTGAAGAAGATAAACTAAAATACGATTCAGAGCTCAGTGCCACCTTAGTGTACAGTTTTTAATTTTTTAACTTTTTAATAGAGAGTGTTATGTATCAGCATAAGCAGTATGCGGTATTTATATTTGTAGTATTAGCGTGGATCAGTGGTTTTGTTGCGCTTGCATGGAATTTAATTGGTGCCGATGCCCCGTTAATCGTATTTGCGGGTATTTTAGTGCTGGTGGGTTTTTTGTTCCACGGTTTAACCATTAAAGTTGACGAAACTCATGTTAGCTGGGCATTTGGCCCTGGTGTTGCAGGCCAAAAATTAGCATTAGAAGATATTGTCGATGTAAAAGCAGTACAAAATTCATACCGCCATGGTATTGGTATTCGCATTACACACGATGGTTGGATTTATTCGGTATCAGGCTTTAGTGCGGTGCAATTAACGCTTAAAGATGGCACTCAGTATCGCTTAGGCACGAATGATCAAGCTGGATTAGTCGCTGCGCTTGAAGATAAAATAACCCCTGTTGAAATGCCAGCAGCAGAGCCTCAAGCCAAATTGCGAACGCAGAATAATATGCTATAAAAAAAGCGCCTTAGGCGCTTTTTTATAAACTTATAGCAATTTTATTATTTAGCGGGTTTTAGTGCTCGTGGCCACAGCCGCCTTCACCATGTACGTGGCCATGCTCAAGCTCTTCGGCTGTTGCATCGCGTACTTCTAAAATTTCTACATCAAAGTTAAGTGTAATACCGGCAAGTGGGTTATTACCATCAACAATCACTTCTTCATCTTGAATATCGATGATCATTACTGATTGGTCACCGTCATCTGTGGTTGCACGAAATTGCATGCCCACTTCAATTTCCATACCTTCAAACATTGATTTTGGTACAGCTTGCATTAAGTGATCATGACGCTCACCGTAACCTTCTTCAGGCTCTACTTTTACACTTAGTGTATCGCCAGCTTGCTTGCCTTGCAGCGCGTTTTCAAGCCCTGAGATCAGGTAACCTGTACCAACGATAAAAATTAATGGCTCACCGCCAAATGAGTTATCAATGGTATTGCCGTCATTATCTAAAACAGAGTAATGCATTTTTACCACTTTATTTGCTGCAACGATCATAGTCATTCCTATTATTCATCTTCAAGAGAGTAAGGTAGAGGCAGAATGTTTAGCTCTACCGAAGGGGTGTGTTTTGCACGAAGAGTCTGATCGATATCAGTATCGTTTGGCAACACGACCAAACCAGTTAAAGTCTGTGTTTGTTCATTATAGCTTTGCGCAATAAGTTTACCTGCGCGGCGCCAGTTTTCACCTAATTGAGTTTCAATGTCGGGTGCTTCGAGTAACCCTTCACTTTGCCCAGAAACGATATACATAGCACGTTTGTTTTTGCCTAGGTACTTCATACGTGCAACGGTTTCTTGGCCTGTGTAGCAACCCTTTTTAAAGCTAATGCCGTTAATGGCTTGCAGATTAACCATTTGCGGTACGTATTCATCAATCGCATCGACACTTAATTGCGGTTCACCAGCGAGTATAGACGCTTGTTGCCATAGGGCATCGTTGTCGAGGGTCGATACGTCGTCAGGTAGGCAAAATTGGCTATCAACCATTAATAAAACGCGGTTTGATGCAAGTTTAAGGGCTTTACCATGAGCGAAGTCACAAGCCGTTGCGTCATCGCTGAAGTGAATATCGAGTTGTACGAGTATGTCTGTTACGTTATCGCCAAGTAGACCAATTAATCGCTCCGATGCTTTATTAATTTCAACTTTTGCAAATACAGCGTATTTTTTTAATTCAGCTAGTGAACGTTCGACTTCTGCACTTGAACCAGCTAAAAAGTAACTTTGTTGATAAGAAAATAGCTTAAATACACCCCATAACTTACCTTTTGCACTACAGTGACCTGCCCACAAAAAGTTATTGTTGTTAAGTTTATTTAGATCTTGAGTGATTTGTCCGTGGAGGTACGATAATTTATCTGCGCCTGAGAGGCTAATAACCTGATGTGATAAAGGACATGCATAAACCTGAGACATAAACACCTTCTTTGCAATAACAAATGAGGTCACATAATAACGTAGTTAAAGCGTATGGTACAGCGACTAACAGACGATGTTTTTATAACTTAGTGCTGTTAAATTAACGCGTATTTGGTAAACTCGAGTTAATTAAATATGAGGTTTAAAATGGTTGAAATACATAGTAAAGCACGTATCCGTTGGGCTTGTCGCCGTGGCATGTTAGAGCTAGATGTTTTGTTTATGCCGTTTGTTGAAGAAGCTTATGATTCGTTAGATGCTAAACAGCAAGCGATTTTTCAGCGTCTATTAACGCAAGAAGACCCAGATTTATTCGCTTGGTTTATGGGCCATGAAGAATGTAAAGACGCAGAGCTAAACAGCATGGTTCAGCTAATTTTAGACCGAGTTCGTGTATAGATTTACCGTTACAGATAATAAAACAGACCACAAACCGATTGTGGTCTTTTTTTGTGTGCTGACTTTAGTGTTGTGCTTATTTATGAACTCGGAGGTGGCAACTCTTTTTTGTATTGCACTTAATATACTTGCTGGCATTATTGTTTGGCGAAAAATCGTGGCTGCTCAACCACAGCAAGGCATTATACTCTTAGAGCCGAATCAATTTCGTTTTGAAGGATCAGGTAGGCAAATTCAAGGGGTAATTAGTAAGCAAAGCCGGTTACTTGGTCAGAGTGTGTGGCTGTATATTAATGGCTTTAGTAAAAACTATTGGCTGATTATCTCAGCCAATAGTGTTGATGAGCAAAGCTATGCGCGCTTAAAACGGGCAACACTTGAAGCAATTAATTACGTAGCGGAGTCAAAATAGTGGGCGTTGGGTTCTCATTTTGCTCTGGATAATCAATAGTAAAGTGTAGTCCACGACTTTCTTTACGTTCCATAGCGCTTCTAATTATAAGCTCGGCAACTTGCACCAAATTACGTAACTCAAGTAAGTTATTACTCACTCTAAAGTTTGCGTAATAATCGTGTATTTCCTGTTGTAGCAGTTCAACACGATGCAGCGCACGTTCAAGGCGTTTTGTTGAGCGTACAATCCCCACATAATCCCACATAAATAATCGTAGCTCATGCCAGTTATGGGTGATCACGATTTCTTCATCTGAATTAGATACACGGCTTTCATCCCAACTAGGTAAATCTACCAGCGCGGGTGCGGTCTCTATTTTACTTAAAATGTCTTTTGCTGCTGCATGGGCAAATACAATGCACTCTAATAATGAGTTACTTGCCATGCGGTTAGCTCCATGTAAGCCGGTATAAGCCACTTCACCCACAGCGTATAAATTTGCTAAATCTGTCTTGCCATTAAAGTCGGTCATTACGCCACCACAGGTATAATGCGCAGCAGGAACAACCGGAATTGCCTCTTTGGTTATATCAAGCCCTACGCTCAAGCATTTAGCGTAAATAGTAGGGAAGTGTTCAATAATAAAATCTTTGTCTTTATGGCTAATATCTAAATATAAGCAATTTGCGCCAAGGCGTTTCATTTCAAAGTCGATAGCGCGCGCTACAATATCGCGAGGAGCGAGTTCTTCTCGTTCATCAAACTCTTTCATAAAGCGAGTGCCATCTGGGCGTTTTAAATAGGCCCCTTCACCACGCATTGCTTCAGTAATTAAAAAGTTTTGTAATTCTGGGTGGTAAAGACTGGTTGGATGAAATTGATTAAATTCCATGTTAGCAACGCGACACCCTGCACGCCAAGCCATTGCTATGCCATCACCGCTAGAAACATCAGGGTTAGAGGTGTAAAGGTACACTTTACTTGCGCCACCGGTTGCTAAGGCAACAAATTTTGCGCCAATGGTTTCTACTTTTTTGGCTTTTTTATTCCACACATGCATACCGTGAACATGTGACCCCGTTTTACCGATATTTTTATCAGTAATTAAATCAATCGCATTATAATGCTCTAACAAGGTGATATTACTGTGCGCTTGAACTTGGCTAATCAGCGTTGTTTGCACTGCTTTGCCAGTAGCATCGGCAGCATGCAAAATGCGTCGATGGCTATGACCCCCTTCACGGGTTAAATGAAAGCGCTCTTTACCTTTACTATCAAATTCCATATCAAAAGGCACGCCTTGGTCAATCAACCATTGTAGGCAGTCATGCGCATTACTGGCAGTGTAATGAACAGCTTCTCTGTCGCACAAACCGCCACCTGCATCTAAGGTATCTTCAACGTGAGACTCTATACTGTCATTTTTTTTATCAAAAACAGCGGCAATTCCGCCTTGGGCATAAAGAGTAGAACCTTCGGTTAATTCACCTTTACTGATCACGGTAACGTTACAGTAATTAGCCAAAGATAAAGCAAGTGATAAGCCTGCTGCGCCGCTACCAATAATAGCGACATCGGTAATGTGATGTTTATTTTGGTTCATCTGTGAGGTACTTTGCGGTTACAATGCTCAGATAGAGCAATATTTATTTTTAATACTTATAGTTGTACCATATTTGTTGAACTACTACTAAGTGGTTTTAGCGTATAAACGCGTAATTTGTAGCTATTTTATAAAAAAACAATATGAGTCAGAACTTTTTATTCATCTAAGGGTCAGAGTAGGTGTGAACAATGGCGACACTATGAATAATAAGCAAGAATCAATCAGAGGAGTACCGGCTCGAATGAGCGAGCAGGAATTAGATTTAGCGTTAGTGAAAAGGGTCCAGCAGGGAGATAAAAACGCCTTTAACCTATTAGTTAAGAAGTATCAGAACAAAATAGCCGGTTTGATCTCACGTTATGTATCAAATCAAGGTGACATTGCTGATGTAGCACAAGAAGCGTTTATTAAAGCGTATCGTGCCCTTCCAAACTTTCGTGGTGATAGTGCTTTTTATACTTGGCTTTACCGTATCGCCGTTAATTGTGCTAAAAATTATTTAGTGGCTCAAGGGCGTAAACCGCCAGCAAATGATATAGATGCTGACGATGCCGAGTTTTATGAAGGTGCAGATTCAATGCGTTCTAACGCGTCACCTGAAAATTTACTATTAAGCGAAGAAGTCCGCGCTGTTATTTTTAATACGATTGATAGTTTGCCTGAAGATCTTAAAACCGCGATTACTCTTAGAGAAATTGAGGGTATGAGCTATGAAGAAATAGCCGTGGTTATGGATTGCCCAGTCGGGACGGTACGTTCGCGTATTTTTCGTGCCCGTGAAGCAATTGATAATAAATTAAACCCATTAATAGGCGAGTCTTAGTATGACAAAAGCACACGTTAACCGCTTAGATAACGAATCGTTATCAGCATTACTTGACGGTGAACAAACATTAAATGATGCAACTATTGCATCGGATGATGTTGCTACGTTTGGCCGTTACGCGTTAATCGGTGATGCAATGCGAGCTAAAGAAAATAACAATAATATGGATTTTGATATTAGTGATCGCATTTCGTTAGCACTTGAGAGTGAGCCCGTTTATGCAGACTTTAGCCAGTCTGACAGTGTGGCAACCCCTTCAAATACCGAAACAGAAAATAAAGTAGTGGCGTTTAATTGGCGCAAACCAGTTGCTCAATTAGCGATTGCAGCGAGCGTAGCAATGTTTACTATTGTTGGCGTGAACACCTTACCGCAAGGTGAAGATGCTGTGCAAAACGAAATTCCTTTATTGCAAACCACGCCGCTAACCGGCATGGCGTCGCCAGTAAGCTACTCATCGGCACCAGCACTTGATAACGCAGAGCAAGGTTTACGAGAGCTTCAGCAGCAACGCATTGGCGCATTAGTACTTGAACATCAACGTCAAGCGCGAGTGGCTCATTCGTTAAAAACAGCTAAAACAGATGAAACATCCCCAGAGGAAAAAAACTAATTAGATGAAAGTAATTACTTTTATTATGTCATTGGTGCTGAGTTTTAATACTTTTGCCAATGACACAAACCCTGCTAAAGATTTACTGCTTGAAATGGCCAGTGCAGTTCACACTCGTAATTTCGACGCCTCTTTTGTTGTTGTTAAGGGTAAAAGTATGGAGCCCTACCGTTGGGTGCATGCTAAACAAGGTGATATAGAGCTTGAACATTTAAGTTTGCTTAATGGTGCAGGCCTTGAAATGATCCGCATTGACGATCAAGTTACCTACTTTGAGCCACAATCAGAACCTTACTCGTTAACAACCGATTCAATTGCAGGGCCTATCCCAGAAGTCTTATTTAAAGATATTAACCGCTTAAGTGCGCATTATGATTTTGTGCTTGGTGGTAAAGGTCGTATTGCGGGGCGTCCTGCTCAGCTGGTTCGAATTGAATCTAAAAACGATGACAAATATAACTATTGGATTTGGATTGATACTGAGTCGTCTTTATTGTTGAAAGCCGCCTATGTGAATCACCAAGGCGAAGCGCTTGAGCAATTACAACTTACCCACATTAGCGTAACTGAGCAACCGGCAAGCTTATTATTAGAAGTACTTAATCGTAATTTTCCAACACCATTACCCGCTAATTCAATTGATGAACAAAGCAAAGCGAATGCTATGAATTGGACTATTGGATGGCTACCTGAAGGGTTTGAATTACTTAAGTCCGATAGACATAAGCTCGACTTAAACAATGAATTAACAGATTACTATTTATTCTCTGATGGATTTGTTGAGGTATCAGTATTTGTGCAACGGCCACTACCAGGTAAGCGCTTAAGCGGAGCTCTCACCTCAGGAGCAACCACTATTTATGTGCACAACGGCGGAAATTTTGATGTGTCTGTGGTGGGAAACATTCCAACCATGAGCGCTAAAGCGATTGCTGAGTCTGTTTCACGGGCATTATAGATGATAGAACAAACGTTAACCGTCGTGGCCCTTAGTGGCCACGTTGCGCATTTAGAAGCTCAACAAAAGCAGGCCTGCGAAGGCTGTAATAGTCGTTGTGGCTCTCAAGTGTTTAGTAAGTTATTTGGTACAGCAAAGAAAACCTTACCCTATAAATTCGAAACGCAACTAGAAGTTGGACAAAAAGTGACTATGTCACTGGATGACAGCCACGTTGTAAAACATGCCTTTGCCGTTTACATGCTGCCCTTATTTTTGAGTTTAATCTTTGCCTTAATAACCAGTGAATTAATACTATTGGCTGAAGGTTGGCAAATTTTAGCAGCGATATTGGGTGGCATCACCGGCTTCTTAATTGCTAAAACATGGGTAAAATCACTTAGGCATGAGATTAAAGTGATAAAAATTCATCCAATTAGTCTTCCTTTAACTCAAATAGATGGTGATTGACGCCAATTAAATGTAAAATTGCGTTTTTATGCCACAGTAACTTGAAAATGCACAGCAAGTATTTTCAAGTTATTTAGGCATGCGACCTTAGTCCTTTAAAATAGAAGTTTAGAATCCAGTTTATGAAGCATATCCGTAATTTTTCGATCATCGCCCACATTGACCATGGTAAATCGACCCTTTCTGACCGTTTGATCCAAGTTTGTGGTGGTTTAACCGACCGTGAAATGCAGAAGCAGGTTCTGGATTCAATGGATATTGAACGTGAGCGTGGCATTACCATCAAGGCGCAAAGTGTAACGTTAAACTACAAAGCAAACGATGGTGAAACCTACCAGCTCAACTTTATCGACACTCCAGGTCACGTTGACTTTACTTATGAAGTATCACGTTCATTAGCCGCGTGTGAAGGTGCATTATTGGTTGTTGATGCTGGCCAAGGTGTTGAAGCACAAACATTGGCTAACTGTTATACCGCCATCGAAATGGACTTAGAAGTTATACCGGTTCTAAATAAAATTGATTTACCACAAGCTGACCCATTACGTGTAGCCGAAGAAATTGAAGACATCATTGGTATTGATGCCCTTGATGCCGTGCAATGTAGTGCTAAAACAGGTGTGGGTATTGCCGAAGTACTTGAAATGATCGTTAAAGATGTACCGCCACCAGTTGGTGATAAAGACGAGCCATTACAAGCGCTAATTATCGATTCTTGGTTTGACCCGTACCAAGGCGTTGTATCGCTAGTGCGTATTAAGCATGGTGAACTTCGCGCGGGCGACAAAATTAAAATTATGTCGAATGAGCATATTCATACTGCAGATCATGTGGGTATTTTCACACCTAAACAAACTAATACCGGTATTTTACGTACAGGTGAAGTAGGGTTTGTTATTGCCGGTATTAAAGAAATACACGGTGCACCGGTGGGCGATACTATTACTCATCAAAAGAATGCGGCACCTGAGCGCTTACCTGGTTTTCAAAAAATTAAACCACAAGTCTACGCGGGCATGTTCCCAATTGCGTCAGATGATTACGAGTCGTTCCGCGATGCACTTAACAAACTAAGCTTAAACGATGCGTCGTTATTCTTTGAACCAGAAAATTCAACCGCATTAGGGTTTGGTTTCCGTTGTGGCTTCTTAGGTATGCTGCACATGGAAATTATTCAAGAGCGTTTAGAGCGTGAATACAACATTGACTTAATAACCACAGCACCAACGGTTATTTATGAGGTAGTGACTAAAGAGGGCACTACACAAATTGATAATCCATCTGACTTACCAGCCGTAAACGATATTTTAGAAATACGTGAGCCAGTAGTAGAGGCTAACATTTTAGTACCGCAAGAGTACTTAGGTAGCGTAATCACTTTATGTGTTGATAAGCGCGGTATGCAAACTAAAATGAGCTACCATGGTAAGCAAGTTGCAGTAACGTATGAACTGCCAATGGCCGAAGTGGTAATGGACTTCTTTGATAAGCTAAAATCAACCAGTCGTGGTTTTGCGTCGCTTGATTATAACTTTAAGCACTTCCAAACCTCAGACATGGTACGTGTAGATATACTCATTAATGGCGAGCGTGTTGATGCCCTTGCTATTATTGTACACCGTGAAAGCGCGCAGTCTCGTGGTCGTCAGCTTGCTGATGCGTTAAAAGAGCTTATACCACGTCAAATGTTTGATATTGCGATTCAAGCAGCAATTGGTCAGCATGTAATCGCGCGTACAACCGTGAAGCAACTTCGTAAAAACGTAATCGCTAAGTGTTACGGCGGTGATGTAAGTCGTAAGAAAAAATTACTTCAAAAACAAAAAGATGGTAAAAAGCGAATGAAGCAACTTGGTAACGTTGAAGTGCCTCAAGAAGCGTTCTTAGCCATTTTAAAAGTTGGTAAATAAAAAATAAAGGGATAATAAATGGCTGGCTACTTTTCAGTTTTATTGGTGTTATTAACCTTAGGCTCAGGCTTAATATGGTTAATAGATCACTTAATGTTTGCCCCTAAAAGGCAAGAGCGTTTGGCAATTGCACAAACTTCTGCCGGTGGCCAACTTGATGAAGAAACTGCAGCATTGATTGCGCCTGAGCCAGTCATTACTGAAACAGCAAAGTCGATTTTTCCGATGATTGCTGCTATCACTATTTTTAGATCGTTTATTTTTGAGCCGTTTCAGATCCCATCGGGTTCAATGATGCCAACCTTATTAGTAGGCGATTTTATTTTAGTGCAAAAGTATTCTTATGGAATTAAAGACCCTGTATGGCGCAGCCAGTTAGTGGATGTGAGCGAACCAGAGCGTGGCGATATTGTTGTTTTTAAATACCCATTAGATGAGAGAGTTGATTATATTAAACGCGCTATAGGCTTACCTGGCGATAAAATTGTTTATCGCGACAAGCGTTTATATATTCAACCAAAATGTGAAGAAGGCGAAGTTCAAAAAGGCGCGCTTCTTTGCAACGAATTCAATAAAATTGATTTTAAATTAATTAATGATGATGAATTTATGCAAGGCCCAATGGCTTTAGCGCGTTTAAATGAAGATTTAACGACCTCTAGCCATGATATTTTAATCAACCCAAAATCGCCTGAACGTAAAGGGCGTTACTACCAGCAATTGGGCACTCCTGCAGATGAATGGGTGGTGCCTGCTGATCATTACTTTATGATGGGTGACAATCGCGATAACAGCCAAGATAGTCGCTTTTGGGGCTTTGTACCAAAAGAAAACTTGGTGGGTAAAGCTGTCTTTATATGGATGAGTTTTGAATTTGATAATGGCCCAGATGACATTTTACCAGGATGGGTTCCAACTGGTGTTCGTTTTGAACGCCTAGGTAATATTCAGTAACAATGAAAAAAAATGTAACAGAGTTATACAAAAGAATTGGCTACACATTTGCTGATCAAGGCCTACTTGAGCAAGCAATGACGCACCGCAGCCACAAAGGTCAACACAACGAGCGACTCGAATTTTTGGGCGACTCGATTTTGAGTTTTGTAATTGCCAATGCCTTGTACGCTAAATTTCCTAAAGCACGTGAAGGCGATTTAAGCCGCATGCGTTCGACTTTAGTTCGCGGCCAGACGTTAGCTGAATTTGGTCTTGAGTTTGAGCTAGGTGATTACCTGCGTTTAGGCCCTGGCGAGCTAAAAAGTGGCGGGTTTAGACGCGAGTCGACCCTAGCAGATGCAGTGGAAGCTATAATTGGCGCTGTATTTTTAGATTCAGACATTGATCGTTGCGGCGAGCTTATTTTAGCGTGGTATGAATCACGTTTAGATGCTATTTCACCAGGGCTTAACCAAAAAGATCCTAAGACCCTGCTGCAAGAGTATTTGCAAGCTCGTAAGCTATCATTACCTGGCTATACTGTAGTAGACACTAAAGGTCAGGCACACAATCAAACATTCACGGTTGAATGTATCGTTGATGGAATGGATAGCATTATTTCTGTTGGCAGCTCAAGGCGTAAAGCCGAACAAAAAGCGGCCGAAAAAGCATTGAAGATACTTAAAAATGAATCTTGATACCTTAATACAGCCTCATGAAGGCGAAATAGACACATTTTGTGGCATGGTTGCGATTGTTGGCCGTCCTAATGTGGGTAAATCAACCTTGCTTAATGAAATTATTGAGCAAAAAGTCAGTATTACCTCACGTAAGCCACAAACCACGCGCCATCGTATTATGGGTATTCATACTGAGGGTAAACACCAAGCGGTTTATGTAGATACCCCAGGTCTGCATGTTGAAGAAAAGCGCGCTATTAACCGTTTAATGAACCGCGCAGCGTCGAGCTCAATTGGCGATGTTGAACTGATTATTTTTGTTGTTGAAGGCACCCATTGGAATGCCGATGACGAGATGGTACTAAACAAAGTGAGCCAAAGCGGCAAGCCGGTATTGTTAGTTATTAACAAAATTGACCAAGTGAAAGATCGCGATCTTGTACTGCCACACATGAAATTTTTAGGCGATAAGTTTGATTTTATAGGCATTATGCCTGTATCTGCGACTCAAGGTAAAAACATTGATCTGATCAAAGAAGAAGTGACTAAACGTTTACCGCCGTGCGAATTTTATTTTCCGGATGACTACGTTACTGACCGCTCAATGCGCTTTATGGCTGCTGAAGTGATCCGTGAAAAGCTTATGCGCTTTATGGGTGAGGAACTACCTTACTCAGTGACTGTGGAAATAGAGCAGTTTAAATGGCAAGAAAACGGTGTTTGGCACATCAATGGCCTTATTTTAGTTGAGCGTGAAACGCAAAAACGTATGGTTATCGGTAACAAAGGCGAAAAGCTAAAAGTGATCGGCCGTGAAGCGCGTAAAGACCTAGAAGAAATGCTTGAAAATAAAGTATTTTTAGAACTATGGGTTAAAGTAAAATCGGGCTGGGCTGACGATGAACGCGCCTTAAGAAGCTTAGGCTACGGTGAAGATTAATAAGTATCGAATAGCCTAATATGGACAGCGACTTTTACAAAGCTTATTTATTACATCGACGTCCCTATAGTGACTCGCAAGTAATGTTAGATATGCTGGTAGAAGGCGTTGGCCAGCTTAGAATGCTCGCACGAGTTAGTGGCCGCCAGGCCACTAAACACAAAGCCCAATTGCAACCATTTCAATCCTTACTCGTCCATTACAATGGCAAATACGATTTAAAATATATTAATAAATTTGAGCTCTACGGCAACCCGTTATTTCTAACTGGTGATAAGCTTTATTGTGGCTTTTATTTAAATGAGCTAACTAATCGCATTGTGCCGATTAATGAGCCAATTGATCAAGTTTTTCAACTTTATAAAACACACCTAGAAAACCTTAATAGCGGTAGTGACATGCAAGCGGTACTGCGCTCTTATGAATTTCAATTGTTAGAGCTGCTAGGATATGGAGTCGATTTTAGTTTTGACGCTGACGGTGACCCAATTGACGAGGCACAAACGTATAGCTATTTTGCAGAAGTAGGGTTTTCGGTGCAATATGACACGCGTTCTGGATTTACCGGTTCACAACTTAATGCCATAGCAAATCATGACTTTAGCCAAGCGGATGTGTTATATATGGCAAAGCAATTAAGTCGTTATTTACTAAAGCCATTATTGGGCAATAAGCCATTAAAAAGTCGTGAGTTATTTATTAGCTCTCAATAAACAAATTTCACAGGTACAAACATGAAAGATATTCTTTTAGGCGTGAATGTAGATCATATTGCAACGCTTCGCCAAGCTCGAGGTACTTCTTACCCTGATCCAGCTCATGCAGCTAGTGTTGCAGAGCATGCCGGTGCTGATGGTATTACGATTCATTTACGCGAAGACCGCAGACACATTCAAGACCGCGATGTGTATGTGATGGCTAAAACCATTCAAACACGCATGAATCTAGAAACCGCAGTAACCGATGAAATGATTGCGATTGCACTTGAGGTTAAACCTGAATATGTATGCTTAGTACCTGAAAAACGTGAAGAGCTTACTACCGAAGGCGGCTTAGATGTAGCGGGTAATATTGATAAAATAGCGGCAGCGACTAAAACTTTAACGCAAGCCGGTATTAAAGTGTCACTGTTTATAGATGCCGATAAAGCGCAGTTAGACGCTGCAAAAGCCTGTGGTGCGCCTTATGTTGAGATTCATACTGGGGCGTATGCTGATGCCACAAACGATGAAGACACCGCGAAAGAGCTTGAACACATCCGCCAAGGCGTTAAGTATGCAGCGAGTATTGGCTTAATTGTTAATGCTGGCCATGGTTTGCATTATCACAACGTGAAGCCAATTGCAGCGATGCCAGAGATTTACGAGCTTAATATTGGTCACGCTATTATTGCCCGTGCAGCGATTGATGGTTTAGATAAAGCAGTGCGTGACATGAAACGCTTAATGCTTGAAGCTCGCGCTTAGAATCATAAATAACAATAGACAAGACGAGCTATAGCTCGTCTTTTTTATTGTTGTTATCAATGTTGGCATCAACAAGTAAGTTTTCCAGCTCGTCTTGAAGTTCAAACAGTTCGGGCTCAATATTATCAAGTACGCATTCATTTTTAAGTGATGTTTCGATCGTTTCAGCCAATGTTTTTAATTTTGGTACACCAGTATAGCAACACGCTCCATGAAATTTGTGGATCACGCTGAGTACTTGAGGGCAATCATTGCTGACTATTGCTTGATTTAATAAGTTTAGGGTTTCAGGCACGCTTAATAACAACATGTTAAGCATTTCATTGGCTAATTCAGGCTTACCGCCTGCACGTTGCAGCGCCAACGTCCAATCAAGCCGAGTGCTATCAAAAGGCGCGGTGCTATGTTCAAATGTGCTTTTTGACTTATCACGGCTTACAGGTAACTGCGGACTATGATCGCAAATAATTTGATTGAGCATATCTTCGTCAATTGGCTTGGTTAAATAGCCTTCAAAGCCATCTTTTAATAATTGCTCTTTTTCACTATTAAGTGCATGCGCAGTTACGGCAATAATAGGTGTGTCTTCATTCAAAGATGACTCTTTAATGAGTTTACAGGCTGTAATGCCATCCATTATCGGCATTTGAATATCCATAAAAATCACATCATATTTATGACTTTTACTTAAGCTGTAAGCTTGTGAACCATTATGGGCAGTATCAATCAATTCCACCTGTTCGTTGAGTAGGGTGTAAATTAATTTTAAATTAGCGTCGTTATCATCTACCACTAATACTTTTAATGGCAGTAGAGTTTGTTCATGCTGGTCTATGTTATGTGCCGGGTGATCAAGTCGGTATGGTGCGGCTAATAACTCACATAATTTACGATGGTTGAGCGGCTTACTTAAACAGGCATCTGCACCACTGCCTATAAAGGCTTCACGCATATTGTGCGATACAGTATTGAGCATTAAATATAAATAATCGGTTGATTCTCTAACCGCTTTTACATAGCTTTTTAAGCGCTGCATATCGTCAACCGATGCCATGTGACCAATAAGGCATATATCAAAATTAATCTCTGATTTCTCGATACATTCTAAAAATTCACTTTCACTATGACATCGAGTGACGCTAATTTTCCACTCTTGTAATAATGAAACAACGGCATGATGGGTATGCTTATGTGGCTCTAGATAAAGAACACGTTTACCAATTAATGACTGGGTAGGCAAATCGTTGATAAATACATGATTTGGTAATCTAAATACGCCATTAAAAGTAAAGCATGTGCCACTACCTGGAGCTGAATTTAAGGTAATACGGCCATTCATTGCTTCAACAATATGTTTAGTAATAATAAGCCCTAAGCCAGTGCCACCAAATTTACGGGTGATACTGGAGTCGGCTTGGCCAAAGGCGGTAAATAACGCGTCTTGTTTATCGGCAGGAATACCCACCCCGGTGTCAGCCACCGACACTAAAATGGAAGTACGCTCCTCATCCAACAAACGATGGCTAATATCGACTTTAATGGCGCCTTTTTCAGTAAATTTTATAGCGTTACTTAATAGGTTAATAAGTACTTGTTTAAATCGAGTGGGATCGCCGGTTAAGTGATCGGGCACCTGAGGGTTTATATAAATAGAGAGCTCAAGTTGTTTGTCGTGAGCGCTAGGTGCCAGTAATGTCATCACTTCGTTTACGCTATCGCGTAATTGAAATTGAATCGATTCAAGCTCCATAGCACCCGCTTCTAATTTGGAGAAATCTAATATATCGCTAATAATGGTCAGTAAGCTGTTTGCTGAAAGCTCAATGGTATCAAGGTAATCTTTTTGGTTTTTATTTAGCGGTGTTTTATAAAGCTGGCGAGTAAAGCCAATAACCCCATTAAGTGGTGTGCGCAATTCATGACTCATTTTTGCTAAAAAGTCAGACTTAACGCGGTTAGCATCTTGGGCTTCTTTTTTAGCCATAGTGAGCTGTATATTTTGTGTTTCGTATTGTTCAAGCGTTTCGCGGTAATCACTAGTTGCTTGATCAATATTTTTTTGCATTTCGTCTTTTTGCATCACCATAGAGTGGGATATGGTATTGAGTCCTTCACGCAATAGTTCAAACTCACCATTCATGGGCTCAGTTAACCCTGTTTGTCTTTTTCCTTCAATTAACCTGTCGGTAGCAAGTACTAACTTATTTAGCGGTGTCATAAACATACGGCTAAGTTTTAGTGCTAAAATAGCTGCTAATACTAAGGCAAGAATAATAATAATACCGCTGACTAATAATGCGCGTTGCTGACCAATAACAGCTTTGTCGCGATTAAGTTGGATCACTACGGTACCTAATGTGGTCTGAAACTCAGAGGTATTCCAATCGCTATTAGGTGTTGTGTGATTAATAATAGGGGTAAAAAAAGTTACTAACTCTTCAGTTTGCTGAACATGTGTGGCTTTAAAACTGTCTATTTGTGTTTGCTCAATTAAGGTATCGAACGAGCGATGATAGTTACTAGTTATAATAAGTTGGTTGTTATCATTAAAAATAGCAATTGATTTAATCGCCGGTGAGTGTTTGTTATGTGTATAACGAATCACGCGATTAAGTAGTTTTTTATTTTTTTCCAGTAAAGGTTGTTCAAGAGCAATCGCTAAAGGCTCAGAAATTGTTGTGCCTTGTTGATATAAAATTTCATCAAGCTCAATGTAACGATTTATTGTAAAATAACCACCTAGTAATAGCCCAATGATCACTGTGGGGATCAGGGTGAGTGTTAAAACAGAATCGCGCAAGCCTAGTTTGGTCATAATCTGAGCATTATTATCATTTTTATTAAATGTGAGTATATACATACTCATAGCTATTCTCAAAGTAGAGACGTAATTCATCAACCTTTAAGGTAATGCCTCATGGCACAAATATTTAAAGCAAAGAAAAAACCACTACAACAGCAATCGCTAGAACTCGATATTACAGCAATGGATCACCATGGCCGTGGTATTGCTAAGTACAATAATAAAGTGTGTTTTGTTAGTGGAGCATTACCTGGTGAGCGAGTAAAAGCCAAGTTGGTTGATGATAAAGCACGTTACAGCCAAGCTGATACGCTTAAAATAATTAAAGCTAGTGAATATCGCACAGCGCCTATTTGTGAACATTACAGTCAGTGTGGTGGTTGCCAGCTACAGCATTTAGATACCACACAACAGGTAATTGAAAAGCAAGCTGCGGTGAATCAATTATTTGCCAAGTTTGCAAAATTAACCGATTTAAACTGGCAAGCCCCGCTGCAAAGCCAAGCAACTCATTATCGACGCAGTGCTCGAATAGCTGTTATGTTCGACAAGGCTGCCAAAAAAATGCGGGTAGGCTACAGAGCACGTGGCTCTAAAAGCATTGTTAGCATTAATCAGTGCCCAGTATTAAGTGACGTATTTGCCGATGTATTTAATGTATTTGATAAAGTCATTAATCAAAACAAGACGCTACACAGTATTAGTCATTTACAATTATGTGCCGCTGATGAACAATCTTTTATTGTTATCCGCCATACCAAAGCGATTTCACCTCATGATAAGGCGTTTGTTGAGCAAAGTGTGGCAGCTCATAATTGGCAGTTAGTGTGGCAAAGTGACAGTGATACTATTGAACATTCACATTTAGCTATGCCATTTTATAAACTTGAACAGTTAAATATAACGTTTGAGTTTGGGCTCAGTAACTTTATTCAGGTTAACGCGAGTGTAAATCAAGCGATGCTGATCCAAGCTGCAAACTGGTTAGCACTTCAAGGCGATGAAAATGTTCTGGATTTATTTTGTGGTATTGGTAACTTCTCTTTAGTGTTAGCGAAACAAGCTAAAACAGTAACAGGAATTGAGGGCGTAACTTCGGCGGTTGCATTAGCAACACAAAATGCGCACACTAACTCTATTACTAATACCCAGTTTCATTGTTTTGATTTAACCACGAGCATTAAAAAAGCGCCGTGGTTTAATAAAGAATTAGATGTTTTAGTACTCGACCCCTCACGCACTGGTGCGATGGCAGTTTTAGAACAGCTTCCATTAACGCAGTTTAAAGCGATTTTATACGTTTCTTGCGACCCTGTTACTTTAGCCCGTGACAGCGCTATTATTTCGCAAGCCGGCTTTGAGCTGAACAAGATAGGGCTAATGAATATGTTTCCTCACACGGGGCATATCGAAACTATGGCGTTATTTCAACGGAGGTAAAGCGCATTATGGTAGCGACACGTCAATCTCATCAACATGATAAAGCGGGTGACTTTTTTTCACGCGTAGAATCTCTTGATTTGTCTCAAGAAAAAATCAGCTTACTCAACAAAGCGCAGCAGCTTTGCCAAACGTGCGATAACAGCGAGCGACAAAATACCGCTATAGAAATGGTGGAGATTTTAGTTGAGTTAAATTTAGATGCTGACTCTTTAGCCACAGCCTATTTAACCCCTTATTATTTAAATGATGTAGTGAGCATTGATGCGGTAGAAGAGCATTTAGGCAATCATGTTGCAGTGCTGCTTACAGGTGTGTCACAAATGGCTACCATAAGTACCTTAGCTCATCAAGGCAATGGCACTGTGCAAGTCGATAATATTCGCCGGATGCTGCTTGCTATGGTGGAAGATGTGCGCGCTGTGGTGATTAAATTAGCCGAACAGGTTTGCCATTTACGCAATGTCAAAGATGCCGCAGAAGAAGAGCGAGTAGTTGCCGCCAAAGAGACCGCTGATATATTTGCACCGCTTGCCAATCGTCTTGGTATTGGTCAATTAAAATGGGAGCTTGAGGATTTAGCTTTTCGTTATTTGCATCCCGATATTTATAAAAACATTGCCAAGCAGCTCGATGATAAGCGCCTTGCCCGTGAAGCGTATATGGTTGATATGGTTGAACAGGTCAAACAACGCCTCCATGAAGCGGGTATTAAAGCTGAGGTGTACGGCAGGCCAAAACATATCTACAGCATTTATAAAAAAATGGCGAAAAAGAACTACGAGTTTGATCAGCTATTTGATATACGCGCCATGCGAATTGTGGTTGAACGATTACAAGATTGCTACGGCGCCCTAGGTATAGTGCACACTAATTGGCGTCATTTAAATAAAGAGTTTGACGATTACGTTGCGACCCCAAAACAAAATGGCTATCAATCTATTCATACGGTTGTGTTTGGTCCTGAGGGTAAAACCGTTGAAATTCAAATACGAACACACGACATGCATCAAGATGCAGAGCTGGGTGTCGCCGCGCATTGGATGTACAAAGAAGGCGCATTGCCAGGGCGTGGTTCAGGCTATGAGCAAAAAATTAGCTGGTTGCGTAAATTACTGCAATGGCAAGAAGAAGTGGTTGATGGCAGCGATTTAGCACAAGAGCTTAAAAACCAAGTGGTTGAAGATCGTGTGTATGTGTTTACCCCTCGAGGCGATATTTTTGACTTACCACTGGGGGCAACGCCTCTTGATTTTGCTTACTACATTCACTCCAATGTAGGGCATCGATGTATTGGCGCAAAAATATTTGGCAAAATAGTGCCATTTACTCATCAGTTAAGCACTGGTGACCAAGTTGAAATACTAACCCAAAAGCAGCCAAACCCAAGCCGTGATTGGTTAAACCCGTCGCTGGGATATATTAAATCGTCTCGCGCTAGAGCCAAAATCCACCATTGGTTTAAACAGCTCGACCGCGATAAAAATTTAAGTGCGGGTAAAGAAATCCTTGATAACGAATTACAAAAATTAGAGCTAACTTATAAAGATTTAGATCCTGCTATAAAGCGTTTTAATTTTAGAGAACTTGATGACTTAATGGTCGCCATTGGCGCAGGCGATATTCGTCTTAACCAAATGCTTAACTTTATTACCGACAGAACAGAGCATGAGCCGGTAATTCGTTTCAAATCGCCTAGTAAAGTGACTGGTGACAAAAACGGTATTGTGGTGGATGGGGTCGGTAGTTTAATGAGCCATGTTGCTCGTTGTTGTCGCCCAGTACCTGGGGATGAAATTATTGGGTATATTACTCAAGGGCGCGGTATTGCGGTGCACCGAGAGGATTGTGATTCGTTTAGTAATTTAAAAAACAAGCACCCCGAGCGTGTTATTTCAGTGAGTTGGTCAGACGATATTAGTAGCTCTTACGCCTTAACTATTCGTATTGAAGCCAGTGATCGTTCTGGCTTAATTCGTGACATCAGTTCTGCACTTGCCAATGAAAAAGTTAATGTGCTCAATATGAACGTAAACACGGTTGATAGCACTCAAACTGCTATTTTTGTGATGCAAATTGAAGTGCATGACTTACAAGGCACAAACAAAGTGCTGTCTAAGCTACATCAGATCGAAGGGGTACACAGTGCAAAACGAGGGCAGTAATCAGGCTAACAATGAGGCTTTAAGCCAACTGCTGGAAATAATGCAAACACTGAGAAACCCTGAGGGCGGATGCCCTTGGGATCTCAAGCAAACGTTTGCGTCAATCGTACCTCACACTCTTGAAGAAGCCTATGAAGTGGCTGATTGTATTGAGCGCGACGATTTAAATGAACTTAAAGGTGAACTAGGTGATCTGTTATTTCAAATCGTGTTTTATGCGCAACTAGCGCAAGAGCAGCAATTATTTGATTTTAATGATGTGGTGGCTCAGTTAAATGAGAAGCTGATACGTCGTCATCCGCATGTATTTTCATCGCAAGACACACCCACAACTGATGCCGAATTAGCCGCGCAGTGGCAAGCAATAAAAGCACAAGAGCGCGCAGCTAAACCCCAAGATGAAAGCTCAACACTTTGGCAAGATATACCAAATAGTTTACCTAGCTTAACAAAAGCTAAAAAAATTCAACAACGTGTAGCTGCTTTAGGTTTTGATTGGCCGACTTATCATGGAGCTATAGATAAAGTGAGTGAAGAGGTTGAGGAAGTGAAAGAAGCCTTAGCTCATAACCCTCACTCAGACCATACAGCAGAAGAGCTAGGTGATTTGTTGTTTGCTACCGTGAATGTAGCGCGCCATGTTAAACGTGACCCAGAGCAATTGCTTCGCAGTGCCAACGATAAGTTTTCTGCACGATTTGAAAAGGTACAAAACTACTTAATTGGCCAGGGTAAATGTATTGAGTCAGCGTCTTTAGAGGAAATGGATGCGGCATGGGATGCAATAAAAAAATTAAATAAATAGGGACATAAAAAATGTCTGTTTTTTGTGCACAGATTTGCTATTTATAGCTGGATTGCTTAGCTATGTTTTGGTACAATTTCGCCCCGTCTTGTTTATATTCCAAAATCACTTGTTTGGGTATTATATTCCTTTTAATTCCTGATATTCTAGGGTTCGCATGAGTACAAAATTTATCTTCGTTACTGGCGGAGTTGTTTCTTCGTTGGGTAAAGGTATTGCAGCAGCATCATTGGCCGCTATTTTAGAAGCCCGTGGCTTAGATGTTACCATTCTAAAGCTGGATCCTTACATCAACGTTGACCCAGGCACAATGAGCCCAATTCAACACGGTGAAGTATACGTTACCGAAGACGGCGCAGAAACGGACCTTGATTTAGGTCACTACGAACGTTTTATTCGCACCAAAATGACCAGCCGTAATAACTTTACGCAGGGGCGCGTATATGAAGATGTACTACGTCGTGAAAGACGTGGTGAATATCTTGGCGCAACTATTCAGGTTATTCCTCATATTACCAATGACATTAAGCAACGTGTTTATGATGGCGCAGAAGGCCATGATATAGCAATCGTTGAAATTGGTGGTACGGTAGGTGATATTGAATCACAACCATTTATCGAAGCAATTCGTCAAATGGGTACAGAAATTGGTCGTGAACGCGCACTTTTTATTCACTTAACCTTAGTGCCATTCTTAGGCCCTGCCGGTGAAGTGAAAACAAAACCAACTCAGCACTCAGTTAAAGAGTTACGCTCGGTAGGCATTCAACCAGATATTCTTATTTGTCGCTCAGACCGTAAGCTGCCAAATAACGAGCGTGCAAAAATTGCATTGTTCACAAACGTTGAAGAAAAAGCAGTTATTTCACTGCCTGATGTAGACAGTATTTATAAAATCCCTGCGTTATTAAAATCGCAAGAGTTAGATAACTTTGTATGTCGTCGTTTTCATTTAGACGCGCCTGAAGCTGATTTAGCTGAGTGGGAACAAGTATTGTATCAAGAGTCTAACCCAACGGGTGAAGTGACAATTGGTATGGTAGGTAAATACATTGAATTACCAGATGCATACAAATCAGTAAACGAAGCATTAAAGCATGCGGGACTGAAGAATCGTTTAACTATTAATATTCAATACGTTGATTCACAAGACTTAGAAACCAAAGGAACGGATGTTCTTTCTCGCTTAGATGCTATTTTAGTGCCAGGTGGTTTTGGTGGTCGTGGTGTTGAAGGTAAGATTTTAGCGGCAAAATATGCTCGTGAAAACAAAGTGCCTTACTTAGGTATTTGTTTAGGTATGCAGGTTGCGCTTATTGAATACGCACGAAATGTTGCCGGTTTAGTTGATGCAAATTCAACTGAATTTAACGCAAACTCAGACTCGCCAGTGGTTGGTTTAATCACTGAGTGGTTAGATGCTGAAGGTAATGTTGAATTACGTGACGAAAAATCTGATTTAGGTGGCACTATGCGTTTAGGCGCACAAAAATGTCATTTAACACCAGGCTCTAAAGTACATGATGTGTATGGTAGCGACGAAATTGTTGAACGCCATCGTCACCGTTATGAAGTTAACAACAACTTTGTAGCACAACTTGAGCAAGCTGGTTTAAGCTTTACAGGTTTATCTGAAGATAAAAAACTAGTAGAGATTATTGAGAATAAAGATCACCCTTGGTTTATTGCAGCGCAATTCCACCCGGAATTCACTTCAACACCACGTGATGGTCACCCGCTATTTGAAGGGTTTGTAGCTGCGGCTCATACCTATCAAAAAGCGTCTTCGTAATATAAAAAGGCTGTGCATGATGCGCGGCCTTTTTTGTTTCTAAGGCTAGCCAAACTCAGGTTAGCCGCACTCACCATTTTGGGAATATAGAGGAATCAAGATGTCAGAAATCGTAAAAGTAATCGGTCGTGAAATTATGGACTCGCGTGGTAACCCAACTGTTGAAGCTGAGGTATATTTAGCTGATGGTTCATGGGGCCGTGCTGCTGCACCTTCAGGTGCATCTACAGGAACTCGCGAAGCATTAGAATTACGTGATGGTGATAAAGCGCGTTACTTAGGTAAAGGCGTATTAAAAGCGGTTGGCTTTATTAATAATGAAATTGCAGAAGCGCTAAAAGGTCAAAACGCACTTGCTCAAAGTGATGTAGACCAAGTAATGCTTGATTTAGATGGTACTGAAAACAAAGAAAAACTAGGTGCTAATGCTATTTTAGCGGTTTCACTTGCTAACGCAAAAGCGGCTGCACAATCTAAAAAAGTAGAGCTTTACGAGCACATTGCTGACTTAAATGGCACGCCAGGTGTTTACTCTATGCCACTACCAATGATGAACATCATCAACGGCGGTGAGCACGCTGATAACTCAGTAGATATTCAAGAATTTATGGTTCAGCCAGTAGGTGCTACTAACTTCCGTGAAGCATTGCGTATGGGTGCTGAAGTATTTCATAGCCTAGCTAAGGTACTTAAAGCAGATGGACATTCAACAGCTGTAGGTGACGAAGGTGGTTTTGCACCAAACCTTGCATCAAACGAAGCTGCACTTGCAGCTATTAAAGTGGCTGTTGCAAATGCCGGTTATGAGCTTGGTAAAGATATTACCCTTGCACTTGATTGTGCGGCCTCTGAGTTTTATAACAAAGAAGCAAATATCTATGACCTTAAAGGTGAAGGTAAGCAATTTACATCTGAAGAGTTTAACCACTTCTTAAAAGATTTAACTGAGCAATACCCAATTGTATCAATTGAAGATGGTTTAGATGAGTCTGATTGGGATGGCTTTGCACACCAAACCAAACTAATGGGCGATAAAGTTCAATTAGTGGGTGATGATTTATTCGTAACCAATACTAAGATTTTAAAACGCGGTATTGATAACGGTATTGCCAATTCAATCTTAATTAAATTTAACCAAATTGGTTCATTAACAGAGACGTTAGCTGCAATCAAAATGGCAAAAGATGCAGGTTTTACAGTGGTTATTTCTCACCGCTCTGGTGAAACTGAAGATGCAACTATTGCTGATTTAGCAGTAGGTACTGCTGCAGGTCAAATTAAAACGGGTTCATTAAGCCGTTCAGATCGTGTTGCTAAGTACAACCAATTGCTACGTATTGAAGAGCAATTAGGCGCTAAAGCACCGTACAATGGTTTAAAAGAAGTTAAAGGTCAGTAATTCTCTAATCAGAATCTGATATTTAAGATTATAAAAATCCTCGCTTATGCGGGGATTTTTTGTAAAAAATAGCAAAAAAGGGACAAAGAAACGGGCTACGAGCATCGAGCTACGGGCGTTAAGCAAGCAGTGCGAATATCTAGGTTAAACAAGCCTAACGTTAGTTACTTTTCATCAATTAAAGCTGAAATTGCTTTTTTAAAATATCACCCGTAAAACTGGTTTTTAAGTAAAAGCCACGTGGCAGAGTTTTTATAATTTGTCCGTTTGGGCCTATTGCATCGGTAACAATATGGCTATTGGCTGCTTTTGGTCGTATTTGTATTACATCCCCTAAATGACCTGAGATTTCATCAATTCTACCAAGAGCTATAAGCTCCATTTGTTCTTCCCAGTCTCGCTGCAATTGTGCATCTTGCGCGGGGGAAGGTTGCCACAAAAAGCCACTGCCTATGGTTCTATCAAAAGGAGCGATATCGCGCTCACTTAAAATAGGTAACCATAAAACATGATTCAACTTTTTACGTACGCTACTTGTGTGCCACGTCATGCCAGTTACATTCATTAGCGGGGTGACCGACACAAAGGTGGTTTCTAGCGGTTTACCTTTATATGAAATAGGTAATGTTTTAAGCTCTATGCCTAAATCTTCAAAGTCGGGGAGCGGTTTTGAACCAGCGGTTGCGCCTAATACATACTCAATCAGTTGACCTGTCCAGCCTTTTTCACGCAATAAATCATCTGGCGTTTTAAAGTGGTACTGCTGTGCTAGTTGTCCAAGTGTGAGCCCTGCAATATTATTGACACGTTGCATTAGTTGATTAATTGAATGAGGTTTTAAAGGTTGCATACTGTTAATTTAGTTGAATAAATACCAACGCCATGATAGCAAATTAGCTTGATAGTGGATATCTTTAGCGGTTGGTTGATTTTTATACGTGCCGTGGTTGGTGCAATTTTATGCACTGCTTTAAAACGCTAAAATTAACTAAGTAACTGAACTACATTGTTTTTTTTGTTTTTGGTGTTCAGTTTTAATTAAGGTCTATAATTGTTGTAAGGATAAATACAGATGTATAAACATGTTTATCCACAGATTCTGTGGAGAACATCACTTTTTTGATCTTGTATTGTGGATTTGTTTGCTAAATGAGCGTGTTTTACAAAAGTTATGCACAAGCTGTGAGTAACCAGCACAAACAGTGTGGTTTTTATGTATTTACGTATGGCAGTGTTGTTTGTTATTCACATGCAATGGATTTCGCCATTAATTTGCCTTAAGCGAAGGTGTTAACGAGGCTTGCACGTAATAGTATTTGCCGTATTGCAGCTAATGTGGAACAATCATAAAAAATCGACTTACAAATGAGGCACTAAGGTGATTGATGCCGAAGGTTTTCGTGCCAATGTCGGAATTGTAATTTGCAATAATCAGGGGCAAGTGTTTTGGGCCAGACGCTATGGTCAACATTCTTGGCAATTTCCCCAAGGTGGTGTTGATGATGGTGAAACACCAGAACAAACTATGTACCGTGAATTACACGAAGAAGTAGGTTTGCGACCAGAAGATGTAGAAATAGTTGCAAGCTCAAAACATTGGTTACGCTATAAATTACCCAAACGATTAATCCGCCGAGATTCAAGTCCGGTGTGTATTGGGCAAAAACAAAAATGGTTTTTACTAAAACTGCGCTGTAAAGATGAAGATGTTAACTTACTGAAAACCCATCATCCGGAATTTGATGATTGGCGATGGGTAAGTTATTGGTATCCGGTTAGACAGGTTGTGTCGTTTAAACGGGACGTTTATCGACGTGTTATGAAAGAGTTTGCTCCCTTTGCTATGCCCTTTAATAAGCGAGAGCAACAAAAAGATCACTGGCGAAATAAAAGGTAGTTTTACATAAAAAGGAGCAGTGTATGCTGGCAACACTCAGAGCGATAGCTGAGTCTGTTTCGCAACAAGCGAATTTAGACGACGCGTTAGTGTGCTTTGTGAAAATGGTAAAAGATGCCATGAATACCCAGTGCTGCTCCATTTATTTTGCAGATTACAGCCAAGATAATTTTGTACTGATGGCTACCGAAGGGTTAAACCCTGATGCGGTGGGCAAATTTAGAATTGGCTTTACCGAGGGTTTAGTTGGGCTTGTTGCTCAGCGTGAAGAAGCAATTAACATTGCCTTTGCCAAGTCGCATCCTCGTTTTAAACTCTCCCCAGAAGTTAACGAAGAAGGTTATAACGCCTTTTTGTCTGTGCCTGTTGTTCATCAAAAAAAAGTGTTAGGTGTTATTGTTGTTCAACAGAAAATGGCGCGGGTATTTTCTCAAGATGAGGAGTCGTTTTTAATTACGCTTTCTGCGCAGTTAGCTTCGCAATTAGCCCATGCTGAAATAAAAGAAGTATTACGCCAAGACGAGTCGTCTCATCAAACATCGGTATTAAAAGGGGTTTCTAGCGCACCTGGTATAAGTATTGGTAAAGCTTTTGTTGTTATTCCTAAACTTAATTTTAAGTCCATAGAACTTACTAAGAATAATGATGTCATTGAACAGCGCCGTTTATTCACCCAAGCGGTTGCTGCTACGCGCAAAGAATTTAGCACCTTATCGATGACGTTAAGTGACAGCATACCGCAAGAGGCGTTGGCTGTATTTGATGTATATCAGCAATTACTAGATGCTAAAAGTTTAGGTCATAATGTAGAGACACAATTACAAGAAGGGTGGTGTGCAAAAAGTGCATTAAAAATTGTGATTGAACGTTTAGTTGCACAGTTTAACGAAATGCAAGACCCTTACATTAAAGAGCGTGCGGTTGATGTTAAAGACATTGGCTTACGAGTGCTGCATCACTTAGTGAATACCGAACACGCAATAAAAGACTACCCTGAAAACACCATTTTAATAGCGCACACACTAACGCCAGCTATGTTAGCAGAGGTGCCCAATGAGCGTTTAGCGGGGGTTGTGAGTATTAATGGTTCAGCCAATAGCCATGCCTCTATTTTAACCCGTGCTATGGGCGTGCCTGCGATTTGGGGTATTGAAGATTTACCGCTATTGCAGTTTGATAGTAAAGAAATGATTTTAGATGCTTTTGCTGGGCGTTTATATATTTCGCCTTCGCAAATGCTTATTGATGAGTATACCGAATTACAACACCAAGATAACTTACTCAATAATCGGTTTTTAGAAGAACAAGCACTGCCTGCAATCACTTTAGACGGTGAGCATATTAGTTTATTACTTAATGCAGGGCTTGAGCTTAATACCCAACAAAATAGTGCCCATATTTGTGATGGTGTTGGCCTTTACAGAACCGAAGCATGGTTTATGCAAAAGGGGCAGTTTCCATCGCAACAAGAACAAGAAAAGTGGTACCGAGAAGTACTAAGTAGCTATTACCCTAACCCCGTTGTTATGCGAACGTTAGATATAGGTGGCGACAAAGTTTTAGATTATTTTAACATTACCGAAGAAAACCCGTTTTTAGGATGGCGAGGTATTAGAATTAGCTTAGATCATCCTGAGCTTTTTTTAGATCAACTCAAAGCGATGCTAAAAGCGAATATTGGCTTAGGTAATTTAAAAATAATGCTGCCGATGATCAGTGGCACCGATGAGGTTGAAGAGTCACTGGCATTGTTTAACCAAGCTTATTATGAGTTAAGTGAAGCATTTCCTGAGCAACTAATAGAAAGGCCTGATATTGGTATTATGCTTGAGGTACCTTCAAGTGTATTTATGCTGCCAGAGTGGTCTAGAAAAGTCGATTTTTGTTCAGTGGGTAGTAACGACTTAACTCAGTATTTATTAGCCGTAGACAGAGCAAATGCACGCGTAGCCGATTTATTTAACCCCTACCATCCAGCCGTGTTGCGTGTATTAAATAATATTGCCAGCGAGTGTGAGCACTATGAATTGCCCTTTAGTTTATGTGGGGAGCTTGGTGGCGACCCCGAGGGCGCAATATTACTGATTGCTATGGGGTATAGGCGTTTAAGCATGAACTTATCGTCACTAAACAAAGTGAAGTGGGTGCTAAGGCGCTTAAATGTAAGCGACATGGAACAATTACTGAGCGAATGTTTGGCACAGCCCAACGCTAAACAAGTACTGCGGTTAACTCGTAGTTTTATGATAGAGCATCAGCTAGGTAATTTATTTTATACACCAAAATGATAGAACTGTAATTGTTTATATAATCAATTAAAATATACTTATAATTAAATGTATTAGAGATAACTATGTATGAACTAGGACTTCTAGTTGCAAGTTGTGCGCTGTTAGGCTGCATTGTTGGTTTTTTAGCAGGGTTACTAGGCATAGGCGGTGGTTTAATCATTGTGCCAGTGCTAAGTAGTTTGCTACTTAGTTTTGACGTTGCCGCTGCTGATCATGTGTTAGTTATCGCCATTGCAACATCTTTAGCCTCTATTTTATTTACTTCTACCTCTTCAGCGTTGGCTCATCATAAAAATGATAATGTGCCTTGGGAAATTGCTCCTTGGGTTATGTCGGGCGTGGCCATTGGTGCATTGGTAAGTGGCTTTGCTGCCAGCTTTATCCCTGAGAAAATGTTAAAAACGGTGTTTGCCGTCAGTGTAGTTTTTATTGCAATGAGAATGGTACTTTCTGCTCGTAATAAAGTGAGCGCAGAACACCCTTTGCCCGCAGGCCCCGTGCTAGCTAGTGTTAGTTCGTTAATGGGGGCTTTGTCTGGATTAATTGGCATTGGTGGCGGTGCATTACTTGTGCCTATGTTGCATTATTTTTCGGTTGATATTAAAAAGGCAATTGGTTGCGCTGCTGCATGTGGTATTGTAATTGCCTTTTTTGGGTCTATCGGTTACATCAGCGCTGGGTGGCATGTAACGGACTTAGCGCATGGTTTTATGGGGTTTGTATATTTACCTGCTTTATTTGGGATTGTTGTTACCTCATGGTTTATAGCGCCTATTGGGGCTAAGGCAACACATTACTTACCTGTGAATACAATTAAGAAAGTTTTCGCGATGTTACTGGTTTTCATCGCTATTAAAATGGTTTTTAGCTAAAGGTTTATTTTTATGGCACTGGAGTTTCCTCAAATTGATCCAATAATATTTTCTGTTGGACCACTTAGCGTTCGTTGGTATGGGTTAATGTACTTAATTGGTTTTGCGTTTGCGATGTGGTTTGCTAATCGTCAAGCTAAAAAACCAGGGTCGGGTTGGACTAAAGACGAAGTCAGTGATTTACTCTTTTACGGCATGCTGGGCGTTATATTAGGTGGTCGTGTTGGATATGTTCTGTTTTATCAATTTAGTTATTTTATCGAAAACCCCTTATATTTATTTAGAATCGATCAGGGTGGTATGTCGTTTCATGGCGGCACACTTGGGGTGATCACTGCGATTGCTATTTTTGCTTACAAGCGTAAAAAGTCCTTATTGCAAGTCGGTGACTTTGTAGCGCCTTTAGTGCCAGTTGGTTTACTTGCCGGGCGTATAGGTAACTTTATTAACGGCGAATTATGGGGCCGCACTACCGATGTTCCATGGGCAATGGTATTTCCAACTGGAGGCCCGCTTGCACGCCACCCATCACAACTTTACGAAGCTTTTTTTGAAGGTCTAGTATTGTTTGTCATATTATTGTGGTTTATTAAGCGTCCTCGTCCTGCGGGAAGTGTGTCAGGTTTGTTTTTACTGGGTTACGGCGTATTTAGGTTTGGTATTGAGTATTTTCGCCAACCCGATGCGCAATTGGGGTTATTTGCCGACTTCATTTCAATGGGGCAAATTCTATCGTTACCTATGATCATTGGCGGGTTAGGCTTACTTATTTGGGCCTATAAACAACCACAATCGCAAACAGCGGCAAAAGTTTAAAAGAAGAAGTTAGATGAAACAATATTTAGAATTATGTCAGCGCATTGTTGACCAAGGACAATGGGTTGAAAATAAACGTACCGGTACACGTTGTTTAACGGTTATAAACGCTGATTTAGAATACGATGTGGCGAATAATCAGTTCCCTATGATCACCACTCGAAAGAGCTATTACAAAGCGGCTATTGCTGAATTGTTAGGTTATTTAAGAGGCTATGACAGTGCTGAGCAGTTTCGTAGTATAGGCTGTAAAACCTGGGATGCTAACGCCAATGAAAATAGTGCCTGGCTCAATAATCCTAACCGTAAAGGTGAGGATGATATGGGGCGCGTTTATGGCGTTCAAGGACGTGGCTGGCAACGCCCTGATGGTTCAACACTGGATCAACTGGCAAAGGTCATTAATAATTTAAAAAATGGCATAGATGATCGCGGCGAAATTATTACATTTTACAACCCTGGTGAATTTGAACTTGGTTGCTTGCGCCCATGTATGCACACACATACCTTTTCATTATTGGGCGACACCCTGTATTTAACCTCATATCAACGCAGTTGTGATGTTCCATTGGGGCTTAATTTTAATCAAATTCAATGTTTTGTATTGCTTGCATTAGTTGCTCAAATTACCGGCCATAAAGCGGGTAAGGCATATCATAAAATTACCAATGCTCATATTTATGAAAACCAGCTCGATTTAATGCGAGATGTGCAGTTAAAGCGTGAGCCATTTGCTTCTCCCCAATTAAAAATCAACCCAGAGATTAAATCACTCGAAGATATAGAAACATGGGTAACACGTGATGACTTTGAGGTGGTTGGCTATCAATGCCATGAAGCGATTCAGTACCCATTTTCAGTTTAAAAAATAAGGAGAGCATAATGAAAGCAGTGATCCCTGTAGCGGGCCTTGGAACACGTATGTTACCGGCCACTAAAGCAATTCCAAAAGAAATGCTGCCAGTTGTAGACCGTCCACTAATTCAATACGTTGTGAGCGAAGCCGTTGCCGCTGGCATTAAAGAGATAGTGTTAGTAACGCATTCGAGTAAAAACTCAATTGAAAACCATTTCGATACTAGCTTTGAATTAGAGGCTACGTTAGAGAAACGTGTAAAGCGGCAATTACTTGCCGAAATACAGTCTATTTGCCCTAACGACGTGACGATTATTCATGTGCGTCAAGGTGAGGCAAAAGGGTTAGGTCATGCTATTAACTGTGCTGCCCCTATTATAGGGGATGAACCTTTTGTGGTTATTTTACCTGACGTTATTATCGATGAAGTGGAAAGTGATTTAACAAAAGATAATTTAGCGGAAATGATCACTCGTTTTGAGCAAAGTAAACACAGTCAAATTATGGTTGAACCAGTTCCTAAAGATGACGTAGATAAATTTGGTGTTGTTGATTTAGGTGATGTTGAGTTAAACCAAGGTGAAAGCTCACCCATTAAGAGTATGGTAGAAAAGCCACCCGTTGACGAGGCACCTTCAAACCTTGCTGTGGTTGGTCGTTACGTGTTGAGTAAAAATATTTGGCCATTATTAGCTAAAACACCACAAGGTGCTGGTGATGAGATTCAGCTAACAGATGCAATTGCGATGCTTATGCAAAACGAAAAAGTAGACGCTTATGCTATCAAAGGCCGAAGCCATGATTGTGGTAGTAAAATTGGTTATTTGAAGGCGACGATTGAATTTGCCTTACGCCGCGATGAATTTGCTGATGAGCTTAAGACCTTTATTAAAACGTTAATCTAATCAGTTCTTTATTTATTTAAAGCGCCTATATGGCGCTTTTTTTTTGATTGTAAAGTCGCTTTTTCAGGACTTTAATTATAACTATTTTTGCAGTTATACAGACAGATCTGGGTTTGTAATGTAAGCTTTATGTTAACTAAAGTTGTTTTGTAGTTAACGTTCTTTATTAGGCCAATTGTAAATTGGCTCAATTTAGCGATCTAAACTGTTGAAAGAGAAACAATCAATGTGTGAATGCAGCATAAAGTATCACCGATATTTAGTTATAGCGTTACTCATGTTAATTGGGAGTGGCTGTACTATATCGCCAGATAAAACTACGTTAAATGAACAAGTTAAAGATTCTCCTGAATATGTAACCATTACCGCACTTGAGCTTGCACAGCTAAAAGATGCCGCTTTGCAATGGCAACAGGCGCGCTCTGGTATTGAGCGGCTATTAAAATTAGAACGCGAGCTTACATATTTAGTTGATAATTTAGATATTATTAATAGTAAAGCAATAGCGCAATCAAATCAGGCTGTTAGCAATCGCTATGCACGCTCATCAATTAAGGCTAATACATCGCCAAACCTCAGGTATGGTAATAACTACGCAAGCACGTCAGATAAAGTTGAGCGCCCAAAGCAAAGATATAGTAATCGCTACGCAAAACCAACTAATAGGGACGCTCTACAAAATCAGCGATACAACAGTCGCCATGCAAGTGTGCCTAAAAAAATGATTACAGCCCCTCCAAAAAGTTACAGTAACCGCTCTGTTCGTTCATCAGTAAAAACTATTAATCCAAGGATGAATAAAAAGGTCGCTTCTAAAATATCGAAGGCAACAAAAGTGGCAATGGTTGATACTAATAGAAAGGTATTTGCTTTGCAGGTAGCTTCGCTTGATTCAGAAGAGAGTGTTGCTAAGCAGTGGAAGAAAATTAATAGAAAAGCGGCGCCTCTATTCAGAGATAAAATTACTACTAACGTGGAAAAAGCCAAGGTCAATAATAAAACCTATTACCGATTAAAGTTAGGTGAATACTATAACTTTAAAAGTGCTGAGGATGATTGTGAGGTATTTAAATTTTATAAAGTTGATTGCTTTGTGAGTAACTACACTGACAAACCAATTAGATTATAAATTATTTATTTGGCGCTTTTATTGCATAATAGCTAGAGCTAGTTTTTTGTAATAGGTGCTTTAAAGTGAAACTTCGTTTAATAATATTACTAATACCCTTTGCATTAGCTGGTTGTAGCAACCAGCTAATGCCCGCCGACTCACAAAGCGACAAGCTTGTGCGTGAAAAAGATATAAAACCTTACTTAGAGCAATGGGATAACAACAAAGAGCAAATAGCGCGTTTAAGCACCATGGAAGAGGACTTATCATTACTGATTCAAGCTCTTTCTGCACAAACAGATATTGATACCGTACCTGAGCCGTTGAAAGAGAAGGTAAAACGTGTTGAATATGGCTCTAAGCAATCTTTACAACTCTCATCAGAAACTGCCTTAGCCGATAACACTATCAGTACAAACAAAGCAATTTACGGTGTGCAAATTGGACGTTATTTAGTTTCTAACGGAGCCAAAAGGCAAGTACAGCGACTAAAAGAGCAATATCCTCAATTGAACAGTATTTTACAATACCGCATTAATGAGCAACAAAAGGAATCAACAACGTTTTATAGTGTTGTAGCAGGCCCGCTAAAAAATCAACAGCAAGCAGCGCAGCTGTGTTTATTTTTTTATAAGATGGGTAATAAATGTACCTTAGCGTCATTTTTAGAGGATGTTTAAGGTTTTTTACGTTTATTTTTGCATCCTGTTATTATAAATCAAAATAAAGTAAATATTTTCTAACTTTTTAGTGATTTTGGCCGATACTTAACATAACCTGACTGACAGGTTTATACTTTATATCTAAGGGAAAACTATGAACAAAATATTTACTAAAGCAGCATTAGCTGCATCAATGGCTGTTCTTTCTTTCGGCGCTGCAGCTGAATCAGTTTCGTTTCAAGCAGGTGTTACAGTTCAAAATGCTTTTACCTTGACTAACGATTCGGCACTAGATTTTGGAACAATTCGTGCCTCAGCAGATTTAACAACAACTGAAACAGCTACCCTTGTGTTAGCTGCAAACCCAGCGACCTCACCTACAACAGCTTCTACATCGATTGCAGATGCTGAAATCGCAATTTTAGTACCAGGTGCACCAGCCGCTTTTTCTGTTTCTGGCGTGTCACCTTTCGGTTCACTGACAATTACAAATCCGACAGAAACTGCTATTTCACCTGATGCAGCACCTGCTGGTACTGCAGCATTTACTTTGGGTACTCCAACGTATTATGTGCTAACTGGCGCGACGCCTAACAGTGCTGCTACAACGACCATTCAGGTAGACGCAAATGGTGAAGCGACATTTAATGTTGGTGCTACATTAACGACAGATGCCACTACACCTACGAGTGATTACATTGATGGCACTTACAGTGGCTCATTCACATTAGAATTAAACTATTAATGAGCAAAGCCTGCTTTATTATAAAGCAGGTTATTTTATGAAATTAATTTTATTCATTCTAGCAGCTTTCTTAACCTTCAGTTCGTACGCGCAGGTAACACCACTTGAGCAATTGAACTTTGGTAAAATTGTTATTAGTGATAATCAAAGTGTTAGCTCTATAACTTTGTTGCCAAGTAATACAAATACCTTAACCAATAAGATATATTTACTTGAAAAAGGCCATGCAGCTGAATTGTTGCTTGAAGGATACCCTGCACGTATCCAGGTAAACGTGAGTGACTTTGTAAGCGACCAACCTTTAAATAACATTTTCGGTGGTGCATCACTGATTTTAAATCAACTCATATACAATGCGACCATTACAACCGATACCACAGGGACTGCGTTATTGAGAGTTGGGGGGCAATTGAGTACCTCAGGTGACGGCAATACTTATAAAGATGGCATCTTTGATACTACAATTGAAGTGACGCTAAATTATTAGACAACTAGAGATGTTGATTAAATGACAATAATAAAAACTTTTTTTATCTTAGTAAGCTTTATTTTAATTAGCTTTCATTCTTATGCAAACTTACTTATTTCTCCAACAAGAATCAATTTTGATGAGCGCCAACGTGTTGCTAAAGTCATTGTTGTTAATAACTCTAATGAACCCAAAACTTATAGGTTGGAGTGGCAAGATAAAGTCGCTCTAGCTGGGGGAGGGTATGCTAATTTAGCGGCTGATCAAGAAAGTTTATCTTCACTTAAAAATATGGTTAGGATCAGCCCATCGCAAGTTAGATTAGCGCCAGGAGAAAGGCAAATAGTTAAGCTTGCTATTCGAAAGCCGAAAGGTTTAGCAGAGCAGGAATACCGCTCTCATCTAGCCTTTAAAGCACTCCCTAATGAAGCTCAAAGTCAGCAACAGAGACTAGGCATCAAGGTAAACTTACTCTTAAGCTACACTATTCCCGTTATTTTGCGAAAAGGTGCTGAAAAACCTAATGTTAATATTAGCAATTTACAGCTTATACATAGCCCAGAAAAAAAAGCGCTTGAGATTGAAATTAAGCGAGAGGGGGGCTTTAGCTCTTTTGGCAAGTTAGAAGTTTTCTTTAAGCAAAAAGGAACGGATACAGAGAAAAAGATCGCTATGTTAAACGATTTTAGTATTTACCCTGAGCTAAAAACAACAACGGCGACGATACCAATTTTTACAGATCAAAATATCCCGAAAAATGGCGAAATTCGCGTCATTTATACAGGGCTTAAAGAATATCGCGATACTATTTTTAGTGAAAAGGTTGCGCCAATTAATAATGCAATTATCGGTAACTTGAAATAGGCGATGTATTACTTTAAGCGCTTAAAGTGGTTGTTGATCATTTTTTTATCAATTGATCCATTATTAGCAGCAGAGCCTGACACTCAGGCCATTCTTGCTAGCATAAAAAAAATAGATAAAAAATGGCAGCAATACAACACTGATCAAGCTGCAAATGAAAGAACAGAGCTTGAGCTTAATGTGCAGCAAGGTGAGGGCATCCCCGAAGGGGAGTTATTATTTTTTTCATCGTTCGTGAAAAAAAATTACTTGGGTGAAATGCTCGGGGTGAAAAGTAAAACAGGTGTATTAATAGATTTATTAAGTTTTTCAGAAAGCCTGGATTTTGCTATCGATATAAATAGCGATGACCTTATTGCTCAAGGGTGGTTTATTCGTGAAGATAATCAGTTTTATCTAGACCTAAATACAAACACAGCACAAATTAACGGCGCTAGATATTCATTTAACAGCCAACAAGCTTATGCTGATAACGGCGATATGTTTGTTGATAGTAACTTGCTAGCGCAGTGGTTTTCGTTAGATATTGATATTGAATATTCAGCACTTGAGCTATATGTAAGCTCCCCTACCAAATTACCTATAGAATTAAAACGCGAAAGAGAGCAGCGAGAAACTGTAACTAATAGAGAGTCACGTCAAGCAATATTACCGTGGAAGGCCAGTCCATACAGTGCAATTTCATCTCCTCTTGCTGATGTGCAGCTTAGTGCAACCAAGAGTAATACGGATTCAGCGATAGGGTACTCTGTATTAGGGTCAAATGACTTAGCCTATTTTAATGCTCAGTATTTTTTTGCAGGGCGAAAACAAGATTTACTATCAGATTCAAGATTATCATTTAGCCGTCAAAGTAAAGATGCACGGTTATTAGGTCCCTTAAATGCGACAACTGTTCAATTTGGAGATGTATTAGCAACTCAAGTCGGTAAACAATTTAATAGTAGTTACGCCAGAGGAGTAAAAGTTGATAACAAACCACTTTTTAAACAGGTTAATAGTAATCAAATTAATTTAACGGGTGCTATTCAACCAGGGTGGGATGTTGAGTTATACCGTAATGATGTACTGCTAGCGCAGCAGTTTAGTTTAGCTGATGGGCGTTATTTATTTGAAGATATTGATTTATTGTTTGGTGCTAATAATTTTGAGCTGATCTTTTATGGCCCACAAGGGCAAGTAGAGCGAAAAACAGAGCAATATTTTATAGATGGTAATAGTTTGTCAGCAGATGAGTCGTTCTATGAGTTGTCAATTACTGAGCAAGGTGAGCAGTTATTTAATCAATCACTTTATTCGACAGAGGGCAAAGGTTGGCAGCTAGCAGGCCGTTATGAAACGGGGTTAACTGATTATTTATCGGTTTATGCTGGTACATCAATATTAAATAGTAATTCGGGTGATAATGTTAACAATTATGCTTTTGGTTCGAACCTAAGTATATTTGATAAAGTATTACTTAATCTAGATTATGAAAAAAATAATAACGATGAAGACAAGCTAGAGGTAGCTGCTAGAGGTGAGTTAATTGGTCAATCGGTACGTTTAAGCCTGTCTCAAAACAATGAAAAGATAGTTGGTGATTCGCAGACAGCGAAAGTTGAAAGTTATCAACTATATGCGGCAGGAAAGTTGTTTGATAAATCATTTGGAAGTTTGAGTTATCAAAATACGCTCGCCTATAACAACAGAGAGTTTAGCGACTCATATTTAAGTGTTGATAATACCTTATCTTATAATTTAGGCGGCACCGTTGTTAGTAACAACTTAATTTGGCGAAAATTTGATTCTTTAGACGATGCAACAACACTTGGCAGCATGCGTCTTCAACATCGATTTGGTAAAACATACACTCGTTTTAGTGTTGACTACAGCGCAGACTCTGGTTCAACTATACTGGGTTACCAAGCAGAATTAAGCCGTAGTTTATCTCAGAATTTACAATCTGAATTCACACTAAGAAACTCCCGTATAAATGATTTAGTTTCTATGGAGTTGGGTCTAAATTGGCAAAGCGATAGTTTTAGCTTAAATAGCACAATGAGTTACGACGATGATGATAATTGGCGGCTAGGTTTATTTAGTCGCTTTAGTATTGGTTTTGATACGAACACTGACGAGTACTTTTTAAGTAAAAGAAGCCTCGCAAACTCTGGCACTTTAATGGTTAGAGTCTTTCTTGATTCAAATAATAACAATATTCAAGATGACGGAGAAAAGGGAATTGAAGGCGTTAAGGTAAAAGGAGTTCAAAACTATCGCCGAGCGGTAACTAACGAAAATGGTTTAGCGATTCTTAAAGGAATGCCAGCAAATAGAACCACCGATATAGTGATTGAGTCTGGTAGTATTAATGAGCCTTTTTTAGTTGCCGCCAATGATGGCTTTTCTATTACACCGCGTGCCGGCTTTGTTGAATATATGGAAGTGCCGCTTAATAACAGTAGTGAATTAGAGGGAACTGTTTACAAACAAGATGAGCAAGGCAGCACTGAAGTACAGCCTTTTGCCACCGTAAAATTACTCGACAAACAAGGCAAGCAAGTGGCACAAACACAGGCTGCTTACGATGGTTATTATTTGTTTACCGATTTACGCCCTGGCGAATATAAAGCGGTTATAGATGATGAATTTAAGCAACGTAAGTCTTTAAAAGATACGCAACAGGTGGTGGTTAAATTACCAGCGCAAGGTGAAGTAGTAATGGGCGTTGACTTTGAGCTTAAAGAAAAAACACAAACTCCAGCGTATATTGCTAATGCGGGTGGGTTTTCATCATTGCCAATTATGAAAGCGTATTATCAATTAATTAAACGTCATTTAAATGAGCAATCAAAGCGCGATGCTTTTTATATCAAAGACGAAAAACAAAAACGGTATATTTTAGCTGTTGCTTATGCCGAGTCTGCGCAAGGGGAACTTGAACAAGTATGTGCAGAATTAAAAGTAAAAGGCTTGAACTGCCAAGTCCAAGCGCAACTTATTAGCCACTAATAACAATAAGGTTTAACCATGCAATATGCTAATTTATATAAACGCTACTCAATACTAATTGCCTGTATTGCTGCTCTTTTTATATCAGGATGCAGCACCCCTCAAAATGCAGAATCACCTAAGCCAATGCAAGCGAGTGCCAACCTTTCTGAGGAAGAGTTGGCGCAGCTCAAAGCATCGTCTCAGCAGTGGCAAGCAGCCAAAGCAGGTGTTGAGCGTTTATTAGTGATTGAACAAGATCTAAAGCTATTAATAAGCCAATTAAATGCGGTAGCAAAACAAGGTTCTGCATCAACAAATACGCCTGAAGTACCAACAGCTAAAGCTTCGGCTGAAACGGTAGCACCAAAAGTTGCACAAAAAGCTAAAGTAGCAGCGAATACAGCTGATGAAAAACAAGCCGTTAAAGCCTTGTTTGCCTTACAAGTTGCAGCCGTTACCGACAAAGAGCGACTTAGCCAAAGTTTAAATCAAATAAAAGCCAGCGCATCTTCGTTATTTCAGGGCGAATTTGTGGCGAATGTAGAGGCTATTAACGTGAGTGGCATGACTTACTACCGTTTAAAGCTTGGAGCTTATCAAAAGCAAGCCAATGCCGCTGCTGATTGCGATAGACTTAAACAGCGCCAAATCAACTGCATTGTGAGCCATTACACCCAACAGCCATTAAAATAAATATGCATCTAGGGTATTAGGCATAATAATTGCTTTGTAACTATTATGTTTTTAGAGGATGGCAACTATGCGCCTTTTGTTACCCTTACTATTATTAAATTTAGCGGGCTGTAGCTTAACACCCCAGCCAAAGCCAAGTATAAGCACTGATGCGCCTAAAGCGGTCATGGCACCCTATACGCTCAACCAGTACGTAAATAGCTTGAGTGCCCAGCTAAGCCATATCAAAGAGCCTTTTAAAAGCACCGCTTCAATCGCGGTCAGCAGCTTTTATTTAGCCAATGCTTTGGATTCACAAATTGCCCAAGGGCAAGGGACAGGGCTTAGTCAGCAAGTTCAAGAAAGCTTAATAACCCAATTTACTCAGTTAGGGTACAACACAGTTGAATACCGGCTTGAAAACCAGCTTAACTTATCAGCAAGGGCTGACTCAGTGTTAAGCCGTAGTACCAGTAACTTAAAGCAGCGTCAGATTATTGACTTTGTGATCACCGGTACTTTAACCCGTCAAGAACATGCTTATATTGTTAATGCTCGCATGGTAAATATGCAAACTAATCAGATTGTATCTGCCGCAAGCACTGAAATTCCCATCAATGTGATGTGGAGCAATGAAAAAATACAGCAGCGCGGTGACTATATTTACCGCAGTGAATATTAATTAGGAGCACACATGAAACGCCTACTATTAACTTTATGTTTGCCACTGGGCTTTGGTTGTTCACAAATGACAAACCATAGTGACACGCAAATTACCGACGATGCGCCTATGTTTTTTGAGCAACGCCCTGTAGCTGCACCAACAAATACTGATTCGCTTTATCAAAATAAAGCCGCAGTGATGAATAAAAACAAACAAGTAAATACGCCAACCCGTAAAAATATTAATCATTATGTGCGTGGCATCATGCAAGACATGGCTGAAAACTTACAGTATGTAAATACTAAAACGCCATTGGCGGTATCAAGCTTTGTTTTTTTAGACCGTGACTACAACAATGCTAACTTAGTAGGTAACCAAATCGCAGAGAGTTTTATGCACGAACTGCATAATTTTGGTGTGCCGGTCATTGATTTTAAAACCACCGATTATATGCGCGTAACGCTTGGCGGCGATTTTGTTTTTAGTCGCGACTACTTAGAGCTTAACCAAGAACAAAACTTTAGTTACGTATTAGCGGGTACGCTAGTAAACCACCAAGGCGGCATATTAGTAAATGCACGAATTGTTGGCTTAGCAAGTAAAGCGGTTGTAGGCTCTGCGCAGGGCTTTATTCCGCAATCAGTTATTGATGCGCTAAATAGCAGCAACAGTGCTGATGGCATCATGCTAAAACAAGCGAGTAAGTGAGAGGTTTACCATGGTTAACTTAGCTAAACGCTCGGCTTTAATTAGCATAAGTGCGTTATCAATATTTATTTCAGGTTGTAATTTAATGGGTGGGGCACCTAAAGCTGAGTCTGAGCAAACGGTCGTTAGTGATCTTGATTTTAATCAGATCATGGCGCAAATGCAGCGCAATGACGAGCAAGAACAATACGCCGATACAACGCAATTTAACCCAAACAAGCATCATAAAAGTTTAGTTAACTACGTAGAGCAAATGGCACTTGATTTAACCGACACTATGCAAGTAGCCCCGCAAGATGCAGCGATTGCAGTCACCTCGTTCGTTGATTTAGACGCAAGTTTAACTACAGCAAGCCAGTTAGGTAATCAGTTATCAGAAACCTTCATACATCAGCTGCAAAAATTTGGTTATAGCGCGGTTGATTTTAAAACAGCCAATTTAATTACCGTTAATGATCAAGGCGACTTTGCATTTACCCGCAACACTCGCAAGCTTGCAGGTACGAATATAGCAAGCCATGTTTTATCGGGTACATTAATTTACCGTGCAGATGGGGTTGTTATTAACGCTCGCGTGATAAATATTGAAAATAAACGCCTTGCTGCCAGCAGCCGAACATTTATACCGCTTTACGTATTAAATAAAGAAGATATATATTTATCAAGTAATTAACTTAATTTGATACTTGATATAAAAAACCAGATGCCGTTATAATTTTCGTAAGCTGTAAGCTGTAAGCTGTAAGCTGTAAGCTGTAAGCTCGATGTGGCCTCTTAGTTAAATGGATATAACGGCCCCCTCCTAAGGGGCAGTTGCAGGTTCGATTCCTGCAGGGGCTACCAATAAAATCAATGAGTTATGTTCTTTCTTTGTTTCTATATCAACTCTATGTAGTATATTTGTAGCAATGTCAGCTTTGTGCCGTTCGGATAAAAAGTGAATTTGAAAGCTTGTTGGGTGGCGCCTTCGGCTTAACCAACCTACATTTTGGCGTAGGTCGGATAAGTGGCGGAGCCACGCCATCCGACAAAAATGATAAATTTACCAGAGACAACTGCCTTACACTGTAAGTTAAACCACTCTATACCGACTATCGGCTGAGTGCTAATTGCGGACATTATTAACGCTAAGCTAACGGGTAGTGACCGAAAGGTGCGGGTTTAGTACCTTATATGTGATTACCTATTACGCGCCTAAAAGTGGCAAATGCTTTCGCTGCTGATAGGTTAAAGCTAGCTCTAAGCAGTTCTTGATTTCCGCCTCAGGCAACGAACTCGATAAACTTAATACGATTGCTCTATTACCTTGAAATTCGAGTGTGTCATTGTGCAGCTCTCTAAATGTATCGATTAACTTAGTTTGGCAGTTGAAGAACAAGTAGTATTGGTTTGGCGATTTCAACTTCCAATCAGTTCTAATTGGGCTGCCTGTTTTTACACTATAACTATGCTCACCCCATTTCAGTGACTCTTCGACTTCACCTAGATCCAAATCGGATGCAAGCTTGAGGATTAAAGTTCGTAACTCCTCAAGTCGTAGCCGAACTTTTTCGGGATATTCTTCGAAGCGATTTTTGACTACCTCGTCCATTGAAAGCTCCTATTCATATAACAACTTTATCAGAGGACATTTTCCCTATTCTAGCGCGAAAACGTCCATATCTCATGAGCTTCTATTATTATTTTAGCTTATCTGAGCGTATAAAAAAGAGGAAAGTTTTCTTCTTTCTTACTAAGTAAATGACAACTCACCTCAATGTCCGGTTATCGCTCAAAGAAGCCCTCCATTAAATTCTGCATAATAAAAAAGCGAGCTATCAATTAACCCGCTTTATAAAGTACTTTGTCGAACCCCGAACCCCGAGGCTATAACTCAGCCATCACTAGTGATCGTAGCAATCAGCTCGCTCAATACCTGCTCAGCTTTGTCAGTTTCTACTTGGCAAGTACCGGCATTTAAATGGCCGCCGCCACCGTACTTAAGGCATAACTCGCCAACATTAGTATTGGAGCTGCGGTTGGTGATTGATTTACCAATGGCGTACACCACGTTTTGCTTTTTAAGCCCCCACATTTTATGTATTGAGATATTACATTCGGGGAACATGGCGTAAATAACGAAGCGGTTAGTAGCGTAAATGGTTTCTTCTTCGGTTAAATTGAGTACCACTAAGTTGTCGTGTACTGATGAGCAGCGGTCTATTTGCTCTTTAGCTTGTGCGTTGTGCTCGTGGTATAACGCAACACGCTCGGCAACATCTTCCATTGCTAGTATTTGTTCTATGCTGTGATCTTTACAGGCGTCAATTAACTTCATCATTAACTGATAATTAGAAATTTTGAATTCACGAAAACGGCCAAGCCCTGTGCGCGCATCCATAATAAAGTTCATCAGCACCCAATCTGTTGGGTTTAAAATTTCGTCTTTTGAAAATTGTGCAGAATCCCCTTTATCAACCGCTTCCATCATGTCAGTTGAAATATTAGGGAATTTCTCTGCACCGCCATAATAATCGTATACAACGCGTGCTGCAGAGGGCGCATCTGGGTCAATAATATGGTTTTTAATATCGCTTTCGTTACGAACGGTTTCACTCAAGTGATGATCAAACGCAATATGACAACCTGCAACATAGGGGAGGTTAGTGGTAATGTCGTTGCTGGTAATGGCTATTTTACCGTCTTGCATGTCTTTTGGATGCACAAATAAAATATCGTCGATTAAATCTAAATCTTTAAGTAATACGGCACACACTAGGCCGTCAAAATCGCTTCGAGTGACAAGTCTATATTTATTATTGCTCATTTTCGGTCCGTTTTGTTTGTTTATTAATCTGAGTGTAGCAGTTTAAACTCCATTTTATATACCAGTTTTTAACATAAAAAAAGCCAAAACAATGGTTTTGGCTTTTAGTAGCAAGTGTGTATTAGTGATGTGTTATGCGCCTGGGCCACATTCCATACAATGGTTAATAATGTCTGGGCCAAATTTTAATTTAGCGTTTAAATCACGCAGTGCAGTGCGCAGGCCTTCTTCAATAACAGGGTGATAAAAAGGCATATCTAGCATTTGCGGTACAGTCATTTTGTTTTGTACAGCCCATGCTAATAAGTGAGCAATGTGCTCTGCTTGTGGGCCTATAAATTCAGCACCTAAAAATAAGCCTGTGCCGTGCTCGGCATACACACGCATGTGACCTTTGTTTTTTAGCATAACGCGGCTACGACCTTGGTTTTCAAAGCTGACTTCGCCTATTTCAAAGCAATCACAGCTGCCTAATCGTTGGCTAATTTCTTTAAAGCTTTCACCAACCATGGCTATTTGTGGGTCGCTAAACACAGCGGCAATTTTAGCGCGGCGTAAACCCGCACGTACATGAGGGTAGCGGCCTGCGTTTTGCCCTGCGATTGTTCCTTGATCGGATGCTTCGTGAAGCAAAGGGATCATGTTACTAGCATCGCCAGCAATAAATATGTGGGAGTTGCCACATTGCATAGTGTGGGCATCAGCGAGTGGTACGCCACGTTCATCAAGCTCTATGCCGGTGTTTTCTAACCCTAGTTTATCGGTGTTAGGTACTCGCCCGGTTGCAGCCAGAACATAGTCAAACTGCTCGGTGTGTTTAACACCTTGTTTGTCGGTATAGGTTAGCTCTGCTTTATTACCTACTTGTTTCATATCTGAAACGTTTGAGTCGGTATCAACATAAAATTCTTCTGCGAATACGGTATTAGCGTAATCTTTAACTACTGGGTCGGTTAATGGGCCTATGGCACCACCTACACCAAAGAGTTTTACCTTTACCCCTAATCTATGCAACGCTTGGCCAATTTCAAGGCCTATAACGCCTGGGCCAAATACGGCTACTGATTCTGGTAAATCATCCCAGTCGAATACATCGTCATTAATAATCAGTCGGTCGCCAAAGTTATTAAATACGCCAGGGTAAGATGGGCGTGAACCTGTTGCTATTACAAAGCGTTTAGCAGTGATGATAGTGTGCTCATCTATTTGCACGCGGTTGGCGTCTAAAAACTGTGCATAGCCACGAATTTTATCTTCGCTAGGTATTTCATCTACGGCTTCTACTACGAATCCTGCAAAGCGATCGCGCTCACTTTTAACTCGTGCCATAACGGCTTTACCGTCAATAACCGGTTTTGAGCTGTGAACTCCAAAGGCAGGTGCCATTTCTATTGAGTGCGCGGCTTCTGCTGCAGCAATCAATAACTTACTTGGCATGCAACCAACACGTGCGCAGGTTGTACCGTATGGGCCTGATTCAATCATAAGTACGTTTTGAGTAAATTGTTTTGCATTACGGTAGGCACTTAAACCAGCGGTACCTGCACCTATAACAACAACGTCGGTTTGCAATTCTTTCATAGTGTTTTTCCTTTAATAAACAGGGGCGTTGCAGCCCCTGTTTTATTTACTTAATTAAGCAAAGTATTTTTCTAAATCGTCTGAGCCACCAATGTGCTTACCACCAATAAATACTTGTGGTACGGTTTCACGGCCCGATACCGCTTTAAGGCTGGTAAGTGATGCGCCAGCACCCATTACGATTTCTTCAAAAGCAAAGCCTTTAGCTGTAAGTAGCTCTTTTGCTTTTTTACAGAAAGGACAGCCAGGCTTAGTAAATAGAGTAACCGCTTCTGGTTTTACTTGAGTTGGGTTGATGTAATCAAGCATAGTGTCGGCGTCTGATACTTCAAACGGGTCGCCTGGTAAATCTGGTTCGATGAACATCTTCTCTACTACGCCATCTTTAACCAGCATAGAGTATCTCCAGCTGCGCTTACCAAAACCTAAATCGTTTTTATCAACTAGCATACCCATGCCGTCAGTAAATTCGCCGTTACCATCTGGTAGTAAGGTAATGTTTTGCGCTTCTTGATGTTCAGCCCATGCGTTCATTACAAAGGTATCGTTTACTGATACACAAACAATGTCGTCAACGCCATTTTGTTTAAGTACACCAGCTAACTCGTTGTAGCGTGGTAGGTGAGTTGATGAACACGTTGGTGTAAATGCACCAGGTAGTGAAAACACAACGACTGTTTTGCCTTTAAAAATGTCATCAGTAGTTACTGATTTCCATTCGTCGTTTTGACGCGTTGCAAATGTAACGTTAGGGATTGTTTGACCTTCAATATTGTTTAACATGTTTTTAGTTCCTCTTGATTTGTTAATAGCCATTATGGCGAACAATTAAATATAGTTCCAATCGTTTGTTTGTATTAAACTGATAGGTATAAGCTATCAGGTTGAGTGTGAATATGAACTTAAAAGATTTAGAATATGTAAAAGCCGTTGCGCATTTTAAACATTTTCGCAAAGCGGCTGATGCCTGCTTTGTAAGCCAGCCTACCTTAAGTGGGCAAATTAAAAAGCTGGAACAAGAATTAGGGGTTATATTATTTGACCGTTCAACTAAGCACGTTACCTTAACAACCCAAGGTGAACGTTTGTTGACACAAATCAACCTTATATTAGAGCAAACTCAAATATTAAAAGAACTGGCTGCTACTTCTAACCAACCGTTACAGGGCAAACTAAGTATTGGCATTATTCCTACTATTGCTCCGTATTTATTACCTACGCTGCTTACATCAATGAAAGCGGCATTTCCTCAAAGCCAGTTTTCGTTTACTGAAATGCAAACTTCTACCATTTTAGCTGCGCTGGACAGTGGCGAGGTGGATTTTGCAATTTTAGCGGATGTGCCTGAACTAAAAAATTACCATACGATTAATGTATATAAAGAAGATTTTTTAGTTGCGGTATCTGCTGATAACGGTTTAGCTGTAAATAAAAAGGTAGCACTGCAAGATCTTCAAGGCAGTAACCTATTAATGTTAAGTGATGGGCATTGCTTTAAAGATCAAGCTCAGCAGTTTTGTTTTTCGGCAGGAGTGGATGTTTCTAGCCAGTACCAAGGCAACAGCTTAGAAACCTTACTAGCGCTGGTGGCAATGGACGATGGGGTTACGTTTGTGCCAAAACTTGCTGCAATACCCCGAGAGGGAATTCATTATTTGCCTATTTTTCCTAATCAGCAACGTAATATTGTATTAGCCTGTCGAAAGCATTACCCGCATTTATCTGGGGTTGAGCAGTTAGCAGATTGGTTAAGCGCTCACGATAATTTAAAAGTTAAGCTAGCCCAAGTACTTTAGGGCGTTGCAACTTCCACAATATCGTTAATTTGTACGCCCGGTAAAGGCTGATCATTAATACTGACGGCAATGGCGCTATGCTGATATAGCTGCTCTACACGAATACGGTTCAAAGTGGTTATAGTATGCGGCATGGTGTTGCCTTGCGCGTCTGTTAAATAATTATGATGAGCAATACTCAGCTGTTGGCCTTTTTCTAAGCCATGTGCCTTTCCTAAATTAATGACGAGTTTATTATTTTCCATGTGCATAATTTTGCCTTGGGTGGGTAGACACGCCATGGCTGCTTGCAAATCGTAACTTAGGGTTTGGTTTATCTCACTAATACTTTGACCAAAAGGTGACTGCCAAAAACGATTACTGTTTACATCAATAATAGCTGTTTTTTCAAATGGCCAGATAGCTTGGCTTTGATAGCTTTGTTGCCACAAGGGCTCATAAGTAGTGCCATTAAATAAACTAAACTCTATTCGGTAGTGACGCTGATAGCTTTCATCTTGCCAAAATGCATAGTCGCTATTGAGTTTATCGCTGGTGGATAAACTGGTAATTTGGCTCAGTAGCACATATTGTGCGTTACTGCGCGATGAAATTTCCTCTAACTGGCTGTTAGAGTAGTCATGTTGTTGATTAAAATAGGTATCGACTTTTATCGCTTTATTGAAATAGGCAACCGGTATAGCACTCATTTTTGATTTTTGCAGTGACGTGTAGATGTTTTTGCTTACTGCTTTATTAATGTCAAATATTTGACCCATTCTCGCTTGTTCGCGATTTGTTAATTGACTTTGCGTCACAGCTATAAATTTATTGAAGTTGCTTTGCGGGCATTGCTCGGTTTGTGCAAAAATATCTAGGCGTAAGGTAATCGCAAATTCATCATTGCTGCGGTTTTCGCTAACGAGCTCTATTTTTTGAATTTCGCCTTGGCTACTTATTTTTAGCTGATCTTGGGTTAAAACACCATCAACAAGTGTTTGCACCGAGCTCACCCGCGCACCAGAGAATACAAGGGCTTGGGTAATCGCATCTTTTATTGCAGCGGCCTTTGCACCGGGAATGTCGCTATTTTGAATAACCGCATGGCCTGTAGACTCATACCACTGAGCGTGGGTAAAAGGTGAAAACGTTAATACAGCAGTGGTGCTTAATCCTGCCAATACTGCTTTTAAAAACGACTTCATACTCTTACTCCAATTAAACGTTAGCGTTAATGAGTCTCAGCAAGTAATGTACCACTATTATTTGTTGTTACAGAATATAGGTATCACTGGCATTAAACGTGCATAACTGAGTTTAATTAGTTTTTAAAGGCCCTGTATGATGCGAGTAATGCCATTAATGATCACATTAGGCTGCTTAACGTTAAGCGGTTGTAGCAATATATTTGATAAGCACGTTGAATATAAATATGTTGAGCCAAATAATTACCCTGTATTAAAAGCAATAGGGTACGCGCCCATTAGTTTGCAGTCGGGAAGTAATGACACTCAAAAACAGCTTATGGCGATTAAGGCCTCAAAGCTCGAGGCTTATCGCGAACTAACAGAGCAAGTATACGGGCAAAAAATTACCGCAGGTACAACGGTCGCAGGCTCGGTTGCCCAAGATGATTATTTACAAAGCAAAGTACAAGGTATTATTAAAGGCGCACAAATTATAAAAACATATGCCGTTAATGATATGTATATAACCGAGCTTGAGCTTAATATGAAACGCGTGCACGACTTGTACATAGGTGAGATAAAACCACGGGAAGTAAAAAAAGTCACTTATTACTAAGCGACAAATCATTACCCATAAAAAACGCCTAAACGAGTTATCGTTTAGGCGTTTTTTATGGGTATTCTTTTAGGCTTTTAGGTTACGCACAATGCTGTTGTCAGTATTAACTACGCTACCGGCTTGATCGTAGGTCATAGACGAAGGTGCGCCAATTAAAATACCCTTTAATTGCTTTACACTTAACTGCGCCTGGTGCGCTGCATGAGCGTTAACTTCATTTTGTTTTTGACACTGCTCAAGCTTTTCTCGAGTTAGCTTTATTAAGTCAGCGTTTTCATCTGTTTGCTGATCATTACTGGCAATCAGTTTACTGAGTTCTTTATCTAGGGTGCTTATGCTGGTTAAAAAAGACATTTTTTGTTGGGCAATTTCTTTTAAACCTTCGCCTCTTCGTGAGGCAATAGCATCAAGTTCTTGAGTAAGAAGCTCACTCAAGGTTGTTAAACAATTTATTTGTTCGTTTAGTTTAATCGTAATTAAACTATTGTGATCAGCCATAAACATTAAACTCGAAGTCTGCTAAATTTTTGGCAAGTTTCTCACTGTCTATTTGATACTTGCCTTCGGTAATCGCTTTTTTAAGCTCAGCAACTTTGTTGCTGTCAAAACCAGAAGACTGCTCTGCTTTTTCTTGTAAAGATTTTAATTGCTTGGCCTGCGGTGTTAAGCTCACCGAATCGCTTGCAGCTTTAGGTGAAGGCGTTTGCGCAGCTTGTGTATTTGCATTATCTCTTTTTAAATCAACTTTTTGCTGTTGAGTGTTTGTTAAAACACCAGGCTGTTGATTTGATTTGTTTACTTGACCGACCATGATAAAAACCCGTTTATTACCCAACTGATGCCTTTATATCGGCATTTACTAAAGATACTTTAGCATAAATTTACATTAAATATTTACCTGCACAGACTCTACACCATCTACCCGTGCATTTAAAACTTTACCTGTTTTTTTGTTTTCTACTCGTACTTGTTCACCTAAGGTTCCATCCTCTAATGCAACACCTGTGGTTTTTACTCTTAACCCTTTAATATTGGCAAAAATATTGACAGAGTCGCCTTTGCAAACCATACAAATTTGATTGAGTAGTACAGGCATACCTTCACGAATATTACGTTTACTGCGGCTACCAATAAGTTGCGCAGGATCATCAAGATACTGAACGCGTATAAAGTGCGCAGGGCGCATATCAATACTTAAATGGGATGGAGTAATCACTTCACCTCGTGCTAAATTGGTAGTAGCAACTACAACGGGTGCTGATTCAGTGATTCTGACATGTACGTATTGTGCCCAGTTGTCACTATCGTTACATTTTATTTGAATGGTGACCTGACGATTAAATGGGGGCTCACTTGGCGTTACTAGCTCTAGCTCAGAGTTACACTGGCGATCGGGTATGCGGGTATCTAGCGGTAACGCGCTAAACTGTATTTTGTTGTCATTTGTAGTTACTGTTTTTTGAGCAACATAAGATACAGCCATTTCCTGTAGTGATTCTTTACTAAATACTTGAGCCTTCAGTGGCAAAGTGAAGCAGAGGCTAGCAAGAAAATAAAAAACACTGTATCTTCTGGTTTTTTTTAACAAACTCATAATGTTTCGACTATGCTTATGGTTGCAAACAGGGTATAAATATTTTGCGTCAGAATTTAGACGCCCCCGTTGTGTTATGACGCTTTATTAATTGAAAGCAATTATCGTTCCTTATATTTGTTTTCTTAGGAGATTTAAATGGCCGGTATTTTAGACTCAGTAAACCAACGTACTCAGTTGGTTGGGCAAAACCGCTTAGAGTTATTGTTATTTAAGCTTAACGGACGTCAGCGCTTTGGCATTAATGTGTTTAAGGTAAGAGAAGTTCTTCAATGCCCGCCATTAACCAGCATGCCAAAATCTAACGCTTACATTCGTGGTGTAGCACATATCCGTGGCCAAACAATCTCGGTAATTGACTTATCAATGGCAGTAGGTGGTCGTCCTATTAAAAGCATCGAAGATGGCTTTATTATTATTGCAGAATATAACCGTACAGTGCAGGGCTTTTTAGTTGGTGGTGTTGAGCGGATTGTTAATATGAACTGGGAAAAAATAATGCCACCGCCATCAGGAGCGGGCCGCTATTCTTATTTAACTGCCGTGACTGAAATTGAAAATGAGCTGGTTGAAATACTCGACGTAGAAAAGATCCTAAACGAAATTTGTCCTGTCAATACTACCGTGAGTGATGATGTTGCCTCGCAAGGTAATATACAAAAAGACTTAGGCGAAAGAATTGTATTTATTGCCGATGATTCGGCCGTGGCACGAAATCAGGTTAAACGAGCGTTAGAACCTTTAGGTGTAACTACTGAACTTGCTAAAAATGGTAAAGAAGCTTTAATAAGACTAAAAGAAATTGCAGAGCTTGATTGTGTTAACGATATTACAGAGCGAGTAGGGTTACTTATTTCAGATGTAGAAATGCCAGAAATGGATGGCTATACACTCACTGCAGAAATTAAAGCAGATCCCAAACTTGCACCATTGCATGTGATTTTACACACATCGTTAAGTGGTGTGTTCAACCAAGCAATGATTGAAAAAGTAGGGGCTGACGATTTTATTGCAAAATTTAATCCAGACGAGCTTGCTACAGCCGTTAATAAGTGGGTTCATTGTGATTAATAAACATAGGTGTTATTGATTTGACTAATAAAGATTTGCAGCAAACAGAATACGATCAATTTCGCTTATTTTTAGAACAACAGTGCGGTATTGTTTTAGGTGAAAATAAGCAGTATTTGGTTAAAAGTCGCTTGGCACCATTAATGTCTCGATTTAATGTTGAATCGTTATCTGAACTGGTTAGCAAAACACTTGGCGTGCATGAGCGTCAATTGCGCGCTGCTGTTGTTGATGCCATGACAACCAACGAAACATTGTGGTTTAGAGATCAATACCCATTTGAGTTGCTCAAAACCAGATTATTCCCTGAATTTAAAGCGTTAAATAGGCCATTAAAAATATGGTCTGCTGCGAGCTCTTCAGGGCAAGAACCTTATTCAATTGCTATGTCGGTTGCTGAGTTTCAATCAAGTAGTCCTGGTGTTTTAAAAATGGGTGCACAAATAGTGGGTACTGACATCTCAAATACCATGCTGGATATGTGTAAACACGCCGAATATGATGCATTGGCACTGGCTCGCGGGCTATCTGCTGAGCGTCGTAAGAAGTTTTTTAAAGATAGCGGCAATGGTATGGCACAAGTGGTTGACTCATTGAAAAAGCAAGTGAGCTTTAGGCATTTAAATTTACTCGACTCGTACGCTTTGATGGGTAAGTTCGATATTATATTTTGCCGTAATGTTTTAATTTATTTTTCACCTGAGGTGAAAGCCAAAATAATTGCACAATTTTCTCAAGCACTTAACCCTAAGGGGTATTTATTTTTAGGTGCGTCGGAATCTATGTCTGGTTTGAGTACCGAATTTGATATGGTGCGTTGTAACCCCGGGATTATTTACCAAAAAAAATAACTACCGTTTACACCTCCCCCCTCCTAAAAACGGCGCTATAGCGTCGTTTTTTGTTTTTATCGTCACTATTTTCATTGCTGGCTTACTTATTGCTTTATTGGTACTAAGTCAATTTTTTGGAGATAGTTATGGCTATCAGTTTTGATAAAGCATTAGGCGTGCATCCGCATGCGATGTTAATCCGTTCGCAAAGAGCAGAAATGCTCGCTACTAATATCGCAAATGCTGATACGCCCGGCTATAAAGCAAAAGATATCGACTTTGCCTCAGCATTAAAAACGGCAAAGTCTAACCAACTAAGCGGCAATACGATGGTAAGAACCAACGAAAAACACATTGCCGGTGGTACCCGTAGTGTAGGTGGAAGTGAACTATTTCGTACGCCAAATCAAACAGATACAGGTGATGGTAACTCTGTTGATATACAAGTGGAACGGAACTTGTATACACAGAATGCTATGGAGTATCAGGCCAGTGTCCAGTTTCTTAATGGTAAATTTAAAGGCCTGAAAAAAGCCCTCGGTAGTCAAGGAGCCTAATTATGAGTTTATATAATGTGTTTGATATTGCAGGTTCGGGTATGAGCGCGCAAAACGTGCGATTAAATACCACCGCAAGTAATATCTCTAATGCCAATACAATTAGCTCTTCACAAAATGAAACGTACCGAGCGCGACAACCTGTATTTGCTGCGGAGCTAACAAAAGCGTCAGCGTCAGCAAGCAACCCACAGGGCTCTGCCGTTGGTGTGAAAGTGTTAGGAGTGGTTGAGAGTGATAAACCACTACAAATTGAATATAACCCAAACCACCCGAGTGCGGATGAAAATGGTTACATTTATAAACCCAACGTGAATGTTGTTGAGGAGATGGCAAATATGATTTCTGCGTCTCGCTCTTATCAGACAAATGTTCAAGTTGCTGATGCAGCTAAGCAAATGTTAAGTAAAACACTGCTGTTAGGTCAGCGGTAACTGAGGGTAGCTCATGAGTAACGATATTAGTACTTCTTCATCCTACATGGACTCTTTACGTTGGCAAGATAAGCAAGTGCCACAAAAAGAGGATAGTGATGCGTTAACCCAAGAAGATTTCTTTTCGTTGTTAACACAGCAGTTGTCATATCAAGATCCCAGCAAACCAGCTGATAACGATCAGATGATTGCACAAATGACAAACTTTACCATGGCTGAAGGAATATCAAATTTAAACTCTAATTTTGAGTCTTTAGCTGCGTCGATGACATCAAATTCGGCATTGCAAGCATCAACACTGGTTGGCAAACAAGCGCTGTTGGAATCGAATACACTTGAGCTTAATGAGTCGGGTGAATCAAGAGGTTCTGTTGTAGCTGAAAAGCCAGTCGATAGTTTAATGATTCGCATTGAAGATGCATCCGGGCAGTTGGTTAAAACTATAGATTTAGGCACTCAGCCCGCAGGAGCCATTCGCTTTGCATGGGATGGTAAAAATGAAGCGGGTGAACGGCTACCACCTGGTGAATACAACATCAAAGCAGAAGGTAGCACAAATGGGGAATTTTCAAGCCTTCCATTAGCTACATTCAAAAATATCGAAAGTGTTAATATTAATGGCTCAAGCGGCATTATTATTAACACAAAAGAAGGTGCGGTTAGGCTGACTGATGTCGCAGAAATCGCGTAATAGATTTTATGTATTTTTTAGCCATCGGGCTAAATACTTTTAGGTTAGAGGTTAATTATGAGCTTCAATATTGCATTAACAGGCCTTGCTGCCGCACAAAAAGATTTAGATGTTACCGCCAATAACATTGCCAACGTAAATACCACGGGCTTTAAAGAGTCTCGCGCTGAATTTGCTGATGTATACGCATCTTCGGTATTTAGCGCAGGTAAAACGAAAAATGGTGATGGTGTGCAAACCACCATGGTTGCCCAGCAGTTTCATCAAGGGTCGCTGCAGTTTACTAATAACTCTCTGGATTTAGCGATCACAGGTGAGGGTTACTTTGCAACAAGTAATGACTTAGGCTCTTTAGATTTTAGTTATACTCGCGCAGGTGCGTTTAAGCTTAATAAAGACAACTTTGTAGTTGATGCTAAAGGAAACTTCTTACAGAGTTTTCCGGTGAATGAGGTTACAGGCAGTACCACTTCGGTTAGTTTAAGTACATCTTCTGCATTGCAAATACCTGATTCATCAGGCTCTCCGCGCTCTACTTCAAACGTTTATACGTCGTTCAATGTTGATTCGCGTGACGATGTTATAGCTGTGCCATTTGATGCAACAGATGGCACTACTTATAACTCTTCGACTTCAACCACAGTTTACGACTCACTAGGTGAGCCGCATGTAATGCAGTTTTATTTTGTTAAAACTGCACCAAACGAATGGCAAGTGCATGGTACATTGGATCAAAAACCGTTTGATGCTACCGGTGCCGCAACGGCAACTCCAAGCCCACTCAGTACGTTTGGATTTAACGCAAGCGGTACGCCAGAAACAACCAATGGCGCACCTATTACAGGAAGTACCTTTGATGATGTAAATTTAAATACTGCTAACTTTTCAGGATTATTAACCAACGGTGCACAGTTTAATGACATTGCAATTCAGTGGCGCGACGAGGCAGGTACTGCAGGTAAAATACCTACTCAATATGCAAATAGATTTGAAGTAAAAGCACTAGAGCAAGATGGTGCGACAGTGGGTCGCTTAGCGGGTATTGACATTGGTACTGATGGAAAAGTCGTTGCATCGTACAGTAATGGCGACACTTCATATTTGGGTCAAGTAGCCATGGTTAGGTTTGCAAACTCACAAGGTTTACAACAGGTGGGTGATACTTCATGGAAAAAAAGTTTAACCTCAGGTGAGCCTATAGCAGGAGAACCGGGAACAGGAACTTTAGGCAAAGTCAATTCTTCAGCGCTCGAGCAATCAAATACAAACTTAACCACAGAGCTGGTTGATTTGATTAGTGCGCAGCGTAACTTCCAAGCAAACTCTCGTGCGCTTGAAGTGAATTCAACGCTTCAACAAAATATCTTACAGATCCGATAATCATATTTTGATTTATAAAGGCTGCTTAATGCAGCCTTTTTTATTCCTCCTTAAAATCTTATTCATACTTAAATTTAATCTGGCACTTATATTGCATTTACCCATATATAGATTTCTTAATGAGTCGATGTTATGGATAAAATGGTCTACATAGCGGCATCTGGCGCTAAACAAAGCATGCAAGGGCTTGCTCTTAAAGCCAATAATTTGGCAAATGCGAATACCACTGGGTTTAAATCTGATTTTGCGCAAGCGCGATCAATGCAGGCTTTCGGTGAAGGTTTGCCGACTCGTGTTTTTGCTATGCAAGAGCGCCCAGGATCTAACATGACATCGGGCGGTATTGTGGAAACAGGTCGCAGCCTTGATATCGCTATGAGCGATAACGCCTGGCTGAGTGTTCAGGATGCCTCTGGTAATGAAGCCTATACAAAAGTGGGCTCGTTAAATATCACTGCTGAAGGTATGTTGACTACCAGCGACGGTCGTCAAGTTATTGGCGAAGGTGGGCCTGTCATATTACCTGTACCGATTGAAAAAATTGAATTTAGCAAAGATGGCACTATTCAAGTACGCCCTCAAGGTGCACCGGCTAACTTTTTAGAAGAAGTTGATCGGCTAAAAGTGGTTGATGCAAACAACGCCACGCTCGAGAAGGGTAACGATGGCTTATTCAGAGCTAAACCAGGCCAAATAGTTGAAACATCAGCCAATGTACAAGTATTAGGTGGCACATTAGAAAAGTCGAATGTAAACCCTGTGCATGAAATGGTCGATATGATCAGTCACCAACGCCAATTTGAATTACAAGTAAAACTGATGAAAACAGCTGAAGAGATTGACGAACGTCAAGAACAGCTGATGCGCATCGTTTAACTTTAACGTGAGGATATTATTATGAATCCAGCATTATGGATAAGTAAAACAGGGCTTGACGCTCAACAAACTGATATATCGGTTATATCAAATAACTTAGCGAATGCCAGTACAGTGGGTTACAAAAAAAGCCGCGCTATTTTTGAAGACTTGCTTTACCAAAATATTAATCAACCAGGCGGTCGCTCATCGCAAGACACCGAAATGCCGTCAGGCTTAATGCTTGGCGCGGGTACTAAGGTGGTGGCTAACCAAAAAAACTTTTCGCAAGGTAATATGCTCACCACTGAAAATTCATTAGATTGGATGATTTCAGGTCCTGGCTTTTTTGAAGTATTACAGCCAGATGGCAATATTGCTTATTCGCGTAATGGCCAGTTTACTACCGACGGCGACGGGCGTGTTGTAACCTCGGGCGCTGGTTATGTTGTTCAGCCTGAAATGAATGTACCTGACGATGCACAGTCGATCACCGTATCTCAAGATGGTGAAGTGTCAGTTCGCGTTAAAGGTCAGGCCGAAAACGTGGTTATTGGTCAAATCACGATTAGTGATTTTATTAATCCGTCGGGCCTTGAGCCTATAGGGCAAAACTTATATACCGAAACCGCGGTAAGCGGTGCGCCTGTTCAAGGTAACCCGGGTGTTGAAGGTTTAGGCACGATTATTCAAGGTTCACTGGAAACATCAAATGTAAATGTGACCGAAGAATTAGTTAATTTGATTGAAACGCAGCGCGTTTATGAGATGAACTCAAAAGTGATCTCAGCCGTTGATGAAATGATGAGTTATATCAATCAACAGTTATAGTTTTGGGGGGTTGTATGCGTAATGTTATGTTATTTACAGTAGGGACTTTACTATTAAGTGGTTGTGTAGCTACACAAAATAATGAGGTAGTACAAGACGATCCCTATTATGCACCTATGTATCCAGAGCCTAATATGGAGCCAGTAGTCGCAACCGGCTCTTTGTTCAGCACACAATTATCGAATGACCTATATGCCGATAAAAAAGCACTGCGAACAGGCGATATCATTACTGTTAAATTACAAGAGTCGACCCAAGCGACTAAAGCAGCTAAAACTGAAACAGATAAAGAAACCGATGCCAGCCTCGACCCTGTTATTGGCTTAGGTGGTTTGCCGGTAAATATTGGTGGCGATAGTATTCAATTTGGTATTGGTAGTGACTCCTCATTTAAAGGTGACTCAAAATCAAATCAATCAAACAGCTTAGTTGGCGATATTTCGGTTAACGTGATGCGAGTACTACCAAATGGTAATTTAGTAATTCGCGGTGAAAAATGGCTAACGTTAAACACCGGTGAAGAATTTATTCGCCTAGAAGGGTTAGTGCGTCCGCAAGATGTCAATGCCGATAATACTGTTGAGTCTAATCGAATTGCGAATGCACGTATTCAGTATTCAGGTAAGGGTCAAACTCAAGAGGCACAAAGCCCGGGTTGGTTAACGCGTTTCTTTAGTAGCTCATTGTTTCCCTTTTAGAGGACATTCGACATGAATGGTTTTAAAGTTTTTTGTTTTATGGTGCTACTAGGCTGGCAATTTACTGCCAGTGCTGAGCGAATTAAAGATGTATCTATGGTCGAAGGGGTGCGCTCAAACCAATTAGTCGGGTATGGATTGGTAGTGGGTTTACCGGGAACTGGTGAGCAAAGCCGTTTTACCGAGCAAAGCTTTAAAGGCATGCTCAATAGTTTTGGTATTACGTTACCAGCTAGTTTAAAGCCAAAAATTAAAAATGTTGCAGCGGTTGCTGTTCATGCTGAACTCCCGCCATTTAGAAAGCCAGGGCAGACTATTGATATAACCGTATCATCGATTGGCAGTGCAGGCAGCTTGCGCGGTGGCACATTATTACAAACATTCTTAAAAGGGGTTGATGGTAATGTTTACGCCATCGCTCAAGGCAGTTTAATTGTAGGTGGCCTAGGTGCTGAGGGGCTTGATGGCAGTCGCGTTGTGATTAATACGCCAACGGTAGGACGCGTGCCAAATGGTGCAACCGTTGAGCGTGCTGTTAAAAGCCCATTTATGCAAAATGACTATATTACTTTTAATTTAAACCGCCCTGATTTTACTACTGCTAAACGTTTAGAGAAAACTATTAATGATTTAATTGGTCCAAATAGCGCTCAAGCACTCGATGCAGCCTCTATTCGCGTTATTGCCCCACGTGATGCCTCGCAGCGCGTATCGTACTTATCAACTCTTGAAAACTTAGAGTTTAAACCAGCGGATACTTCGGCAAAAATAATTGTTAACTCACGTACTGGCACCATTGTTATAGGTAAAAATGTAAAATTACAACCTGCGGCAATTACCCACGGTGGTTTAACAGTAACGATTGCGGAACAACAAAATGTAGCGCAGCCAAATCCTTTAGCAGAGGGTGAAACCGTGGTTACTCAGCAAAGTATTATTGATGTTAATCAAGATGATTCACGCGCTTTTGTATTTGACCCTGGTGTAAGTCTTGATGACTTAGTACGTGCAATTAATGAAGTAGGAGCTGCCCCGGGTGATTTAATGGCTATTCTTGAAGCGCTCAAAGAAGCCGGTGCAATTAATGGTCAACTTGTTGTAATTTAATCTTTTTAAAAAACACCGTTTAAAATTTTATTGCGGTGTTTTTTACTTTTTATTCCTTCTTACTCCTACCCTTGAAAGTCTCGCTGGCTCAATTATTGCATTGCTTTAGGTATTATTAATTATTGTGTCAAAAAGCTGATGGAAACAAATCATCTAGATAAACAAAACTTTTTTGATTTAGGCAACTTAGACTCTTTGCGTCGAGATGCTCTAAACAGCGGTGATGCATCAACCGATGCATCTAAAGCGGCGTTAAAAAAAGCAGCGGCACAATTTGAAGCTATTTTCACCCAAATGCTGCTTAAAAGTATGCGCAAAGCCAATGAAGCTTTCGAAGATAAAGAAAGCCCGTTTAATGCTAGTGGCGTGAAGTTTTTTGAAGAAATGCACGACCAACAGATGGCTACCGAGCTTTCATCAAATGGCTCTTTGGGTCTTGCAGATTTAATTGTGCAGCAATTATCGCCAGATGGAAAAAACTTTATGCCAGGCTCTGTTCTTCGCACAACGTCAGATTTCTTTAGTGACCAACGTGCGGGTGGCACCTTACCTCATCAAGAAAACCAAAAGGTCACTGAAAAAGTACCGCTCGTTGATTCAACTGAAAAAAGCGAACAAAACATAGCGTCTGACACATTTGAAAATGCTGAGGAATTTGTAAGCACCGTGTGGGAACACGCAAAAACAGCGGCTAAAAAAATTGGTTTAAATCCGGCGGTTATGGTCGCACAAGCAGCATTAGAAACTGGCTGGGGTAAACATATTATTAGTAAAGGTGATGGTAATAGCTCAAACAATTTATTCAATATTAAGTCAGATAAAAGTTGGCAGGGTGAAAAGGCCAGTAAAGTCACTTTAGAGTTTGAGCAAGGTGCTGCAGTTAAAAAGCAAGCAAGCTTTAGAGCGTATGATTCGATAAAAGATAGCGTGAATGATTTTGTGGATTTTTTAACACAGAACCCGCGCTATCAAGATGCATTAAACAATACGGCAAAGCCGCATAAATTTTTAGACTCTTTACAGCAAGCTGGTTATGCAACCGATCCTAACTATGCAGACAAAATAAAAAGAGTGCTGAACAGTAACGAATTGAAGAATATCGCCACAAGCGTGATCCGCCAGGGAGTAGAGTAACATGTCGTTTAATTTATTAAATATTGCTAATTCAGGAATAAGAGCAAACTCTGAGTTATTGCAAACGACAAGTAAAAACATTGCAAATGTTAATACCGAAGGGTATGTACGTGAGCGCACCGAATTTACCACCATGATTGATAATCAGGTAGGCCGTGGTCAAACGTATCGTTTATTGAATGAGTTTGCGCAAAAGCAATTAAACCGAGATACTTCAAATAAAAGTTTTTTTGATCAATTTGTTAGTGAAGCGAGTCGGGTTGATCAAATTTTTTCAGAAAAATCAAACAGCTTATCAACTAGTATCAACTCAATGTTTAATAACGTGCAAGAAGCTCTTAATCAACCTTCATCAACAGTTGCTCGTTCGTTGGTGATGAGTGATGCGCAAAACCTGATTGATCAAATGGACAGGCTTGCAGGTATTGTTTCAGAGCAAAAAGCGGTGGTTAATGAGCAATTAGAGATTTTTTCAGAAGAGGCGAATACGTTAATCGAAAGTATTAGTTCGTTAAATCAAGAAATTGCGGGTGTTCATGGTACTAAAAACGAAGCCGATGCGAGCTCAGCTTACAATGAGCGTGATAAAGCAATACGTGATTTATCTGAGCTGATTGATATAGAAACACTTGATGGCCCTAATGGTGAAAAACAAGTGTTTATGGGTACAGGTGAAGCGGTTGTTATGCAAAATGGGTCATTTAACTTATTTTCGATTAGTGGCGATCCTGATGCTAACTTTAAAGAGCTACGTTTAGATGTAAATGGCGGTAAGGCTGTGCCATTAGATATAGACCCTACTAAACTCAAAGGTAAAATTGGCGGTTTATTGGCATTTAGAGACGATATTTTGGTGCCTGCACAAAATCAAATAGGCCAGATGGGTATTGCGCTTGCTGATTCGTTTAATCAGCAAAACCGTCTAGGTATGGATGCAAACGGTGAGCTCGGAGGGGATATTTTTGATATTCCAACGGTCAGTGCTTTTGTTTATCAAGCAAACACCGGAACAGCTAATATGTCAGCAACCGTTGAGGCAGGTAAAGGCAGTGAACTGCCAGCCAGTGACTTTGTGATTACATATACAGGTAATCCTAACGAAGTAAGTATTCAGCCAATTGATAATAAAGGTGAACCTTTAGGCACAGCCTCTTTAGCAACTATCCCACCCAGTGGCATTATCGATTCAGCAGCTATCACCAGCGGGGAGTCGTTTGGTTTAGAGCTAAACGTAACCGGAGCCGGTAATGCCGGTGACCAATTTCAGGTAAAACTTAATAGTGGCGCGGCTGGCAATATATCGCTGACAACAGGTCGAGGTGAGGACATTGCATTGGCCTCCCCAATTAGAACATCAGACGGCCTTGATAATACAGGTACAGGGACTATTTCACCGGGTAATGTTACCGATGTAACCACTGGCAGCTTTAGTAATCCTTTGGGTTTAGCAAATGGCCCTATTAGCATTGTTAAAACAGCTAATGCTAACGAATATCAACTTACTGATGGTAATGGCACAACTACGTTTACAGTTACACCGCCTGCTAACAATATACTCGCTCAAGCCGGGGCACCATACGATGGTTATGGTTTTGACTTTAATATTGAAGGCGTACCAGCAATGGGCGATACCTTTAATTTAGAATTTAATGAAGGCGGTTTTGATGATAACCGCAACGGCCAAAAACTTGCTGACTTACAAAATACTGATTTAGTACGTCAAAATGTAGTAGCGAGCGCATCAGCTGATAATCATAAAACATTGAATCAGGCCTATGCTGGATTAGTCACCGATGTTGGTGTGGTAACCAGTCAAGCAAAAACCAATGGTGCTGCATTTGATGCTTTAGCACAACAATCAGAAGCCTGGTACGAATCGTTGTCGGGCGTAAACTTAGATGAAGAGGCGGCTAATTTGCTGCGCTTCCAGCAATCTTATGCTGCTTCTGCACAAGTATTAACTGCAGCGAGAGCTATTTTTGACACCTTATTGAGTGCGGCGAGGTAATTATGCGTTTATCAAATAATTTAATGTATCAAAATAACATTAATAAAATACTTGAGAATCAACAAAATGTAGCTGGTGCGCAGGAGCGCGTTAATACAGGTCAAAAATATTTGAGTACCTCTGAAAACCCTGCTGCTATTTCGCAAGGTATGTTGTACACCAATAAAATAGAAACTAATGAGCAGCTGACGAAGAATATTAATCAGCTAAAGGGGCGTTTAGAAACCGAAGAAAGTTTATTACAAGGTATGAACGACACTATTTTAGAAGCGCAAATGTTAACTATACGAGCGGGCAATGGTTCGTTAGATGAAGGTGATTTGGCTTCAGTTGCCAGTGAACTAAAAGAACTGCAAAAATCACTGCTTAACTTAATGAATAGTCAATCTGAAGGAGGGAAATACCTTTTCTCTGGCTATCAAGACGATATTCAAACTTATACATTTAATAGCACCAATGGCAAATACGAATATCAAGGCGATCAAGGCCAACACGAAGTGACGATCGCAAAAGGCGTTGAGATCAAATCAAGCGATAATGGCTTTAATGTATTTGAACGAGTTGATGCGCGACTCGATGTAGTTTCAAACGATGGAACGCCAACAGGCGGCATTACCGCTGGAACTGTTTATGTTGAAAACCAAGGCGAGTTTGACCGTTTTCATAAAGATAATTTTAACTCAGACCCAGATCCGCTTATTTCTCCAACGATCAATACCTATAACGTTAATGTTATCCCTGGTGCAACGCCTTCAGCGCCTGATCAATATGAAATATTACGTGATGGTAACCCTCTTGTACCACCCGTTACGGGTGAAGTAACCGATGAGCCGATTGAATTTGCAGGTATGGAAATTCAACTTGAGGGGGCAGCACCTGGGCAGCTTGATTTCACCCTTGAGAAACCAAGCAAAGAAAATGTATTGAATACACTGGAAGATTTGATCATTAGCCTAAATGACGAACAACTTGATGAAGCGCAAATTAACCAAGCATTATCGGATGGTTTAATTCAGCTTAAAAATGCTAGTGAACAAATTGTATTTACACAAGCTGGTTTAGGTGGACGCATGAATGTGGTTGAGCGTGTGACCGATTCAAACAGTGCGCTGGATATTAATAATCAAGAAAACAGATCTAGCCTAATTGAGATTGATGCCGCTGAAGCCATCAGCGATCTTACTAAACATGAGTCTGGTTTACAGGCTTCACAAGCGACTTTTGGTCGCTTGGCTAAACTTTCATTATTCGATTATTTATAAATACCATCCAAGGCAGGTTATTACTTTATGAGAAAAGTAGGTAATAACTTGCCTTAACGAAGCGGCAAAAAACTGTCACCCCCTTTTTATCTTCTGTCAAAAAATCGCTCACTTCTGACTAAAAGCCTCAATAAGTGTTATTTAGTTGTTTTAAAACATAAGGTTAATCTTTTTTTACTAGTTGGCACAACTAATGCATTTAGCTAGTTATAGAAAGTGTGGTTTTTGCTTAAATATTTTGAACCACATTCTGATTGAAACTAGGAGATGGTAAAATGGCTTTAAGCGTAAATACAAATGTTGCATCACTTAATGGGCAACGCAATCTATCTAAATCTAGCATGGCACTTGAAACCTCAATGCAGAGACTATCATCTGGTTTGCGTATTAATAGCGCAAAAGACGATGCTGCAGGTTTACAAATTGCCAACCGACTAACGTCTCAGGTTAATGGCCTAACGGTTGCTCAGCGTAATGCCAACGATGGTATTTCAATGGCGCAAACCGCTGAGGGTGCGATGCAAGAGTCTGCAAACATCTTACAACGTATGCGTGACTTATCACTGCAATCAGCGAATGGTTCAAACAGTGCAGTTGACCGTGCATCTCTACAAAAAGAAGTAAGTGCATTACAGCAAGAGCTAACTCGTATCGCAGACACCACCAAATTTGGTGGTACCAGCTTACTTGACGGTACATTTGGTACCAAACAATTCCAAGTGGGTGCAAATGCGAATGAAACTATTAATGTAAGTTTGCGTAATGTAGCAGCAGACTCAATTGGTGCGCATGAAATTAAAGGGCCAGCGAATGCTACTGCAGCAAATACAGCATTGGGTGATGTACAAACTGTAAACTTAGCAACCAATCATGGTACCAGTGCTGATACTATTAATATTAACGGTACAGATATTGTTGTTGCTGGTGGTTCTGGTGCAGCTGTTATTGCTGATACAATTAATCAGTCAGGCGCTGGCGTGGTTGCAGAGGCAAAAATTGATACTACCTTTGCAGGTATTGGCTCTAAGAGTACGGGTGTTATTGAAATTAAAAAGAATGGCGATATAGAGAAGTCATTTGATTTAGGTACCTACGGTGGCGATATGGAGCGTTTAGCTAGCGACATGCAGCAAGCCGGTTATGATGCTATATATGACCCTGCAACTGAAGAAATTGCTTTTAAAGCAACCGATGTTGATGGTATCGATATTACTGGAACTGACGTAAGTGGCTTTACTGTAGGTGGAACTGCAGTAACAACAGTAGCTAACTCTTTTAGTGTTTCTGCTGAGTTAAACTTATCATCAGCAAATAAAATTGGTATTTCAGGTACAACTGCAAACGAGTTATTTGGTACAGGTACGGCAGCAATACAGTCTACAGGTGGTACTAGTTCACTAACAAGTATTGAAAGTGTCGATATTTCAGGTTCGACTTCGGAAGGTGCTCAAAATGCTATTAAAGCAATTGATGCAGCATTAGCGCAAATTGATGCACAACGAGCTGACTTAGGTGCGGTTCAAAACCGCTTTGGCTTTACTATTGCCAACCTTGCAAACGTATCTGAAAACGTTTCAGCTTCACGTAGCCGTATTCAAGATACCGACTATGCGCTTGAAACGGCAACACTGACTAAAAACCAAATTATGCAACAAGCAGGTACTACGATACTGTCGCAAGCAAACCAGTTACCTCAGGCTGCATTAAGTCTTTTAGGTGGCTAATATCCACTAACTATAAAAAAGCCAAGCAAATATGCTTGGCTTTTTTGTTTTAATTTCAATCAACTAAAAGTTTTTACTGTTTTTATTAAAAAAAAGCTAAAGGTAATTTTATAGCGGCCGTTAACTTAATTAGAACGGAGCTTGAACAGATTTTTATTGTGATGGCTCTTGGTTAAAATCAATTAGTTACATTACGAAAGTAATCAGGAGTTATAACATGGCTTTATCAGTAAATACTAACGTTGCATCAATAAATGCACAAAGAAACTTATCAAAATCTAGTGATGCATTAGGCACGTCAATGCAACGCCTTTCATCTGGTATGAAAATTAACAGTGCTAAAGATGATGCGGCAGGTCTACAAATTGCTAACCGTTTATCTTCACAAATTAATGGTTTAGGTGTTGCTCAGCGTAACGCTAACGACGGTATCTCAATGTCGCAAACCGCTGAGGGTGCGATGACAGAGTCATCAAATATCTTACAACGTATGCGTGACCTAGCATTACAATCAGCGAATGGTTCAAACGACGCCGATGCTCGTGCAGCTCTTCAAAAAGAAGTTGGCGCATTACAACAAGAATTAACCCGTATCTCAGAAACTACTAAGTTTGGTGGTACTAGCTTATTGGATGGTTCATTTGGTACTAAGCAGTTCCAAGTAGGCTCAAACGCTAATGAAACTATCAATGTAAGCCTTCGAGATGTATCTGCTGATGCTATTGGTGCAAACGTTATTTCTGGCGCCGGTGGCGCTGCTGCAACTGCAAGCTTAGGTGTTGCACAAACCACAACGTTAGCAGTAAATACAAGTACGACTGCTGATACGCTTAATATCAATGGTACAGAAGTTGCTGTTACTGGTGGTCAAGGTGCCGCTGATATTGCTGATACTATCAATGCTTCGGGTGCTGGTGTAGTTGCGAAAGCTGAGTTGGAAACAACAATCGTTGGTGTAGATTCAGGTGCTCAAGCTACATTAACTATTGGTGAAGACGAATATGACCTAGGTACATACGGCGGTGATATGGAACGTCTTGCTAAAGATATGCAAGCTGATGGCTATGATGCAATTTTTGATGGTACAGAAACGATTACTTTAAAAGCATCTGGTGTTAACGGTATTGACGTAAGTGCTCCAGCTGCAACAGCAGGCCAAGGTTCATTTACTGTTGGAGGTCAAACTGTTGCATCTGTAAACCTTACAGCGAGTGTCTCATCTGAGCTAAACTTAAGCTCTGCGGATAAAATTGGTATTTCAGGAACTACTGCTAATCAATTGTTTGGTAAGGCTGGTGGTGACGGTGCTGCAATTGCTTCAACGGGTGGAGCGAGTGCACTAGTAAGTGTTGAAGATATCGATATTTCAGGTGCTACATCTGCTGGGGCACAAGATGCAATTCAAACTATTGATGCAGCGCTAGCGCAAATTGATGCACAGCGAGCAGACTTAGGTGCGGTACAAAACCGCTTTGGTTTCACTATTGCTAACCTTGCAAACGTATCAGAAAACGTGTCGGCTTCTAAAAGCCGTATCGAAGATACAGATTACGCTGCAGAAACAGCTAAACTGACTAAAAACCAGATTATGCAGCAGGCTGGTACAACAATCTTAGCTCAGTCTAACCAGTTACCACAGGCAGCACTTAGCTTATTAGGTTAATTTAACAATAAGCTCTATACTTTAACTACTAAGGAAGGGGCGACCCTTCCTTTCTTGTATAGGTATAAAGCTTTTATCGCTTTATAGTAGGAGCGAATTATGGAAACGCAAAATTTAAATCTAAATATCAGCTCAGCGCAAAAAGGTGAGGTTATCTCAAGTTACCAAGCCCAATCACAAGTTAACCAAAACGCTGATGAACAGAAGACCATCCCGAACACTTCTGCTGCGAACAATAATAAAGTTTCTGAAACTGAATTGTCACCTGAAAAACTAGAGAAGGTGGTACAGCAATTGCAGGAATTTATGGGTGAAATGAACAGAAGTCTACAGTTTAAAGTAGATGAGGATTCTGGTCGTAATGTGATAAAAGTGATTGATAAGGAAAGTGGTGATTTAGTTAAGCAATATCCTTCTGAAGAAGTATTAGGTATTGTTGCTAAATTAGCAGAAGCCACCGGCGTGTTAGTTGATTTTAAAGTTTAGTTTGAGCAATTTAAGAGGGTAAGTATTATGGCCATTTCATTTACAGGTATAGGTTCAGGACTTCAAGTCAACGAGATTGTAAGTGCTTTAGTTAATGCTGAAAAATCCCCTTATCAAGCGCGAGTAACAAAACAGCAAGCTAATTTCACTACTGATATATCTGCGGTCGGTACACTAAAGGCGTCTTTAGAAGAGCTGAATGGCTCATTAGAGTCAATAGCCTCTGTTGAGGAGTTTCAAAAGAGAACAATTAGTGGCAGTGATGATTTTGTTACTTTAAGTTCTGAAAAAGATGCCCAAACCAACAATTACTCAATTAAAGTTAATAGTTTAGCTGAAAACCACAAGCTGACATCAAATGCTATAGCTGGCGATGAAGCGGTGGGAGAGGGTAAGCTCACGATTAGTTCTGGCTCTAACAGTTTTGATATTAACGTGTCAGATACAGCAAAGCTAGCTGATATACGTGATGCGATTAATGATTCAGTTGATAATGACTCTGTAAACGCCACTATTATTACTGATGATACGGGTCAACGATTAGTGTTGTCGAGTAAAGAAACTGGCGTAGAAAACGAAATAAAAATTGTAGTTGATGACACTGGTGACGGTGGCAATACGGATCTTTCTGGTTTGTCTCGTTTGGCGTATGATAGTGATACAGCATCAACAACGTATGCTGAAAATTTAAATGAGGTAACTGCAGCAACAGATGCCTCTATTACGATAGATGGTACGCTTGTCGCTACGAGCAGTACTAACGAGTTTAAAAATGTTATTGAAGGCGTGACTATTAATGCTAAAAAAGTCCATGGTACTGATGATGATTTAAGTAAAGCGGTCATAACTGAAAATAATAAAAATATTACAGCTGGTTTAAACTCATTTGTCGACAAATTTAATGCATTTATTGATTTATCTAAACAGCTGGGTCGCTCAAGTGCAGAAGAGGGCGTTGGTGCACTTGCTGGTGATTCATTATTAAGAGGGTCTGTTAACCAGGTCCGCTCATTGTTAACTTCAGAGTTTAGCACTGGTAATGGCAATACTGACTTTTTAGCTAACTTTGGTATAAGAACGGAGCGCTCAGGTAAATTAAGCATTGATTCTGATGCATTAAAAGCTGCAATAGAGAAAGACCCACAAGCCTTGCAAACCTTTTTTGTCGGTGAAAATGACGGTGATGGTTTTGTTGGTCAATTAGACACTGTTATTAAAGGCTATACTGCTTCTGATGGCATTATTAGTTCACGTATAGAAGGTCGTGAATCACAGCTTTCTAAATTAGAAACTGATGTAGAAAAATTTAATATTCGTATGGCCAAATATGAAGAAAGATTATATAGCCAATATAATGCAATGGATTTATTAGTGGCTAATTTAAATTCAACAGGCAGTTATTTACAACAACAACTAGCTAACCTTCCTGGGGTGGTTAAAAAATCAAGTTAAGCGGAGTGAAATTTGGACGCTAATCAACAAGAATTAACAAAAATGATGTTGCAAGCAACTCTGCTTGCAAATTTAGCTCTTTTAAAAGAGCAAATGCCTGCTTTATATGAAGTATTTAAAGACTACTCACCCACCGATACCGGCGTAGCCATTGATGCTTTAGGCAATGCTAACTTGTTTAATAATAATGAATTTGTTTATCAAGATAGCCCTAGGGAATTTGCTTGCAAACAGCTTACTCAGTTTTTAGACGACCCCCTTTATTTCAAATATGAGTTAAATCATCAAGAAGATAAAGATATTCTATTCGAACATGCCGCACTTTTAAAATCTATTTATAATGTTAGAGCTTCTGAAACCGATAATAAAATAAATAACCCAGCAGAAGAAAAACGACTTGATTTTGTTTGTTTTTTAGGTGGCGGGCTCGGTTATCAAATCGAAGAGTTGCTAAAGAAAAAAGATGTACTTAATGTGTTTTTATTTGAGCCAAGTAAAGATACATTTTACGCTCTTTTACATTGTATAGAGTTAAGACCCTTATTTAATAAGTGTGTTGCAAATGGTGGCCATTTTTCAATCAGAGTTGCCGGCAGCGAAGACGGTGTGATTAATGAAATTTCTAAGTTTTTGTTCGAACATGGCCACTTTAATATTAGCCAAATTTTATTTTTTAAACATTATGATAGCCCCCTAATTGAAAAAACTATCGCTAGAATTAAAGACGTTGGCCATAGGTGGTCAGCTGGTTGGGGTTTTTTCGAAGATGAAATAATTGGCCTGTCGCATACTATTTCAAATTTAAAAGCTGGATTTCCAGTAATAAAAAAAGCTGAATTATTTAAAAATAAATTAGAAAACTCACCTGTGTTCATTGCTGCCAATGGCCCATCTTTAGATTCTGCAATCGATTTTTTAAAAGCTAATCAAAGTAACGTAATAATAGTATCTTGTGGTACCGCTTTAAAAGCATTGCTAGTCAATGGTATAAAGCCAGATATTCATATTGAAATGGAGCGTGTTGCTTTCTTACTTGATTGGGTTGAAGTTGTTGAGCGCACCGAGAATATTGATACGAAATTAGAAGAGCTTAATATCATCGCTTTGAATACGGTTTACGATGGTGTTTTAAACCGATTCAAAAGCGCTCATTTGTTGTCAAAAATTAATGATTGTGGTGGGCGTTTTATTCGTGCCTTAGATGCAAAAAATCAATTTGTTTACCCTGAACACAGCAACCCCACTGTATCTAATACTGCCCTTGCTGTAGTTATATCGCTTGGCTTTAAAAAGGTTTATTTAACTGGAACCGATTTTGGTTTTGTTTCAAAAGACCACCATCATTCAAAGCATAGTATTTATTTTGATAAGGACTTTAAACATAAAGAAACAGTCGAAAAAGGAATTCAAGACGGAATGATTGTTAAAGGTAACTTCAGAGATGAAGTGCAAACAACGCCAATATTTGATTCATCTAAGGGTAATATAGAATTATTACTGCAAGACAACTTGGATGTAAAGGTGTTTAATACAACGGATGGTGCATTTATAAGATATACAGAACCCATGCGTATTGAGGATATTGGTGCCTTAGAAGTTATCGCTGATAAGCAAAATGAGATAAGTTCTTTACTTAAAAAAGGCGCTTCACTAGAGCAACTATCAACAGGTAATGTAGAGCTTAAAATCAAAAAGATTAAAAATACAACTAAGTATGCTTTGGAGCAGTTATTATCTTACACATCAGTTTATTTCAAAACTAGGGAAGAGCTGGCAGATGTTTTTAGTATCCAGAATAAATCATTGTTAACATTACGTAATGGTAACGATGATGACCGTGTTGTTTACTGGTTAATTCAGGGATCTTTTCGATATTTTCAAGCTTATATTATGACGAGTAGTTATTATTATCATGACTTAGATAAACGCGTTGAGTTTATGAATGCTTGCGTAGAAGCGTTTAATGAACATATAAAAGGTATTTATTTAGAGTTTATCCAAAACTACAATAAACCAGCAAAAGTATAATAAAAGGTATTACGTTAATGCCTAACAGTAAATAATATGAACAAATTGGTCGTTCTTAATATTCATAAGAAATCCGTAACTAGTTAATTGGTTGCGGATTTTTTTATGAATATTAAACAGTGTTTTATCAACCATGTTTTACACTTGGCAAAAGACTAAGGTTATGGATATAAAAGGTATTCTGATATCTTCAAAAATAACGATATTAAGGTTTATCTTAAATTCCTGTAAAGAGTGATAGATAATGTTTCATACAATTCAGAATATGAATTTTTAAACATTGGCGAGTTGATATAAAGATGCAATTTAAAAATTACCATAGAGTATTTCTAAATTAGACATGTAATTTTTCCCTGAAACTCACCGCTATTTCTTTGTTACTCTGTGGGTATGCTTTATGCATATTCTTTATTTTTAATTAGTTAGCGTATAATTACAGTAACTATTAGCTATATTGCTAGGTAGTATGCATTAAGTTTTAATTTTGTTTGAAAGAGTTTAGGCTAATTGCATAGTTTACAATCACTTTAGCTAAAGCAAGCTAAATATAATAAGCGGAAAATAACATGCTAAATAAAAAAGCGGTATTGATCACCGGGGGCACTGGTTCATTTGGTAAGAAGTTTATTGAAACAATTTTGATCAGGTACCCAAATGTTAAAAAAATTATTATCTATTCGCGTGATGAATTAAAGCAGTCCATAATTAAGCAAAAATATCCATCATATGATTATCCGCAATTACGTTTTTTTATTGGTGATGTACGTGATAAAGATCGCTTAACTCAAGCGTGTGAAGGGGTTGATGTAATTATTCATGCAGCAGCTATCAAGCAGGTAGATACAGCAGAATATAACCCCACTGAATGCATACGTACTAATATAGATGGTGCTGAAAATGTTATTCATGCGGCACTAGCTTGCGGTGTTAAAGATGTGGTGGCTCTCTCTACTGATAAAGCTTGTGCTCCTATTAATTTATACGGCGCAACCAAACTGGTATCTGATAAGTTATTTGCTGCTGCTAATAATATCCGAGGTTCGAAAGATATTAAGTTTAGCGTGGTGCGATACGGTAATGTAATGGGCTCTCGTGGGTCTGTTATTCCATTTTTTTTAGAGAAACGCAAAGACGGTGAGTTACCAGTTACACATAAAGAAATGACCCGTTTTAATATTTCCTTACAGGACGGTGTAAACCTTGTTATGTATGCGTTGGGGCATCATTTGGGGGGCGAAATATTTGTTCCTAAAATACCATCTTATAAAATAACTGATGTCGCAGAGGCTGTAGCGCCAAAATGTAAAATTCGTTACGTGGGTGTGCGCCCAGGTGAAAAGCTCCATGAAGAAATGATTACCGATACAGACTCATTACATACTATTGATTTGGGTCGGTATTATGCAATTTTACCTTCGGTCTCATATAATTATTCAGAAGAAGAATATTTAGTTCATCATAACGCTAAAATGGTACCGTTTGGTTTTAAATATAGCTCTGATAGCAATACTGATTGGGAAACCATAGAAGGATTGCGTCAATTAATTGTTGAACATGTTGACTCGTCATTTAAAGTTTAAAGTAAAGGTAATTTGATGATTCCGTATGGCAAGCAAGAGATAAACCAAGCCGATATTGATGCTGTTGTTGATGTATTAAAATCAGACTTTTTAACCCAAGGCCCTCAAGTTCCTGCGTTTGAAAGGGCACTTATGGGGGTAGCAGATGCCAGCTATGCTCTGGCGGTTAATAGTGCAACGTCAGCCCTACATATTGCATGTTTAGCATTAGGTTTAGGCGAGGGTGATAGGTTGTGGACCACACCGATAACTTTTGTGGCCTCTGCTAATTGCGGTTTATATTGTGGGGCTTCGATTGATTTTGTTGATATTGACCCTGCTACCTATAACCTTTGCCCACAAGCGCTCGAGCAAAAGCTAATTGTTGCTAAACGGCAAAAGTGTTTGCCTAAGGTGCTCGTTGCAGTTCATTTGTGTGGCCAGCCCTGCGATATGAAGGCAATTCATGCTCTATCACTTGAGTATGGTTTTAAAGTTATTGAAGATGCTTCACATGCAATTGGCGGGCGCTATTTAGATCAACCCATTGGTGCGTGTGAATACAGTGATATTACTGTATTTAGCTTTCACCCGGTTAAAATTGTTACGACGGCAGAGGGGGGAGCTGCACTGACTAATAATAAGAAATTGGCCGATAAGATGGTTCTTTATCGCAATCATGGTATTACGCGAGACGAGGCGTATATGGAAAATGCTTCACATGGAGGGTGGTATTACGAGCAAATCGACTTAGGATTTAATTACCGCATGACAGAGTTGCAGGCTGCACTCGGTGTTTCTCAACTGTCGCGCTTGAACGAATTTGTGGCTGCACGCCATAAACTAGCTGAGCGATACTGTAAAAGGCTTGCTGGCTTGCCACTAACATTGCCATATCAATTACCAAATACCTACTCAGGTCTGCATTTATTCGTAATTAGGTTACACCTTGATGAGATATCAAAATCTCATAAAGAGGTGTTCGATGCATTAAGGGAGGCAGGAATTGGTGTGAATTTACACTATATCCCTGTGCACTTGCAGCCTTATTATCAAAAAATGGGATTTAAATTAGATGATTATCCCAAAGCAGAAGCTTATTACGCTAATTCTATTTCTATCCCCATGTTTCATGGTATGACTTATGGGCAGCAGGATGAAGTTATCAGTAAATTAAAAGCCATACTCAAAGGTTAACAATGAATATAGCAATTATCCCAGCGCGTGGCGGTAGCAAACGTATACCTCGTAAGAATATTAAATTGTTCCATGGTAAACCAATGATTGCTTATTCAATTGAAGCTGCGCTTGCAAGTAAATGTTTTGATAAAGTAATTGTATCGACCGATGACAGTGAAATTGCCGAGATTGCAGAACGTTATGGCGCTGAGGTGCCTTTTATTCGACCAAGTGATATTGCTGATGATTATGCAACGACTTTAGAAGTGATGCAGCATGCTATAAAGTGGTGCCAAGCTAATAACTTTAAAGCTAATCATGTTTGCTGTATTTATGCCACGGTTCCACTTCTTTTACCTGAATATATACAGCAAGGCCTGAAAGCTTTAGAGAAAGAGGGTGTTCAATATACTTTTAGTGCTACTAGTTTTCCTTTTCCTATTCAAAGAGCAATCAAACTTGATGCCGGGCATCGTGTACAGATGTTTCAACCAGAGCACTTAAATACGCGTTCTCAAGATTTAGAAGAGGCTTATCATGACGCTGGTCAGTTTTATTGGGGGAAAATTACCGCATTTTTAGATGGTCAGCCTTTTTTTTCTCCTCAATCAAAAGCTATTTTATTACCACGTAAGCGAGTGCAAGACATTGATACAGTTAATGACTGGGAGTTTGCGGAAGCGCTCTACAAGGCGCTTTTGTGAAAGTTGTTTTTAGAGTTGATGCTTCACAATACATTGGCAGTGGCCATGTTATGCGCTGTTTAGTGTTAGCGCAAGCGTTAAGACTTGATGATTATTCGGTGGTATTTGCAACACGCCCTCAAAAAGGTGATTTAGTCTCATTTATTCGACAGCAAGGCTTTACTGTTTTGTCTTTAATGCAGCCTGCAGTGTGGCAAGTTCCAAAAACAACAGCTGATTATAGTGCGTGGTTACAAGTAAACCAGCATGTTGATGCAAAAGAGTTTATAGGGCTATTTGATTCGATAGATTTAATTATTGTAGATCATTATGGGATCGATGCAGCATGGCATAAAGTGGTGAAAAATGCATACGATTGTAAAATTGTCGTAATTGATGACTTAGTTAGGCAGCATAAGGCAGACTTAATTATTGACCAAACGCTACTTCGTAATCCCTGCGAGTACTTCGCCTTAAATCCTGAGTCAATTGCTTTAACGGGGACGAGATATGCTATTGTGAACGCTGACTTTGCAACACATCATGCAGCTCAAAAAAACACATCGTATGTATTAAAGGATAGACCTCGTTTGTTGCTCACTATGGGAGGTATAGACGCTCCAAATGCAACATTGCAAGTACTCAAGGTTTTAAAAAGAAATTGCTCAACTCGCCCAGATGTTACTATTCTTCTAAGTCATAGGGCTCCCCATTACTTACAAGTAAAAGCATTCGCAGATACAGAAAGCTCTTGGTTAACTCATGTTGATTTTACAAATGATATGGCCTCTTTGATGTGCGAGCATGATATTGCCATTGGAGCTCCGGGTTCAACGTCATGGGAGAGGGCATGTATAGGCCTACCTAGTATAGTAGTGCCCCTAGCTGAAAATCAGCAGACAATTTGTAAGCAATTAAATGCAGTTGGGGCATCAATATGCGTCGAGTTAAGTGATATAAGTCAAAGCTTGATGACCGCTTATGAAAGTTTACTTGCAAATTATCAAAGTATGCGAACTGTGAATTTACAGTTATGTGATGGTCTAGGGGGAGAGAGGATTATGAAGTATATTAATCAGCTTTTTCGTAATTCATTGACTTTACGATTAGCTACAAAAAATGATATTAAGCAGGTTTATGAGTGGCAATGTCATCCTGAAACTCGGCGTTATGCAATTAATAAATCAGTTCCCAGTTTGGCGGAACATACAGCCTGGATGAAAAATAAACTCGAGAGTAAATGTGATTTTTTTTATATTATTAAACTTGATATAGAAAAAGGCAAAGATAGTGTAGAGGTTGGAGTTGTTAGGTTAGATGAAGTGAGTGACAAAACTTACACTATATCTATTTATATTATTCCTAAATATTTCGGTAAAGGAATTGCAAGGCTTGCACTGCAAAAAATTGATGTAATGCACCCATTAGCGACAATACATGCTGATGTTCTAAAAGAGAATAAAGCGTCTCAAAGGTTATTTAGCCGAGCAGGTTACCAGCAAATTAGCCAAGAAAATTTTATGCGATATCCTATGGGGTTAAGGGTTTATGAATAAATATATAACAATAGATAATAGAAAAATTGGCTCTGATTTTTCACCTTACATTATAGCTGAGATGTCAGCGAATCATAATGGTGATATAAGTAGAGCGTTTGAAATACTGGAAATGGCTAAACGCTGTGGTGCCGACGCAGTTAAAATTCAAACCTACACTCAAGATACTTTAACCATTGATTGTGATAAGCCTGAATTTAAAGTTGAAGGCGGTTTATGGAGTGGCAGAACCCTATACGATTTATATACCGAAGCTCATATGCCATGGGAGTGGCATAAGCCACTCTTTGAAAAAGCGAAACAGCTTGGCATTACTATTTTTAGCTCTCCATTTGACTTTACTGCAGTCGAACTGCTCGAAGAGCTTGGGGCACCAGCTTATAAAATAGCTTCATTTGAAGCGATAGACTTACCACTTATAGAGTATGTAGCCAAAACAGGTAAGCCTATGATTATTTCAACGGGGATGGCTAATGAAGATGAAATACGTGAAGCGGTAGAGACTGCAAAAAGCGCGGGTTGTAAAGACTTGATAGTACTTCATTGTGTAAGTGGCTATCCGGCACCGGCTAGTGACTATAATCTTGCTACCATACCTGATATGGCAAAGCGGTTTGATGTCCTTACGGGTCTTTCAGACCACACAATTGATAATACTACGGCCATTACTTCAGTTGCATTAGGAGCATGTTTAATTGAAAAGCATGTAACGCTCGATCGTAATGGCGGGGGGCCAGATGATAGCTTTTCACTTGAAGAACCTGATTTAAAGCAGTTATGTGATGATAGTAAAATAGCATGGTCAGCTACCGGAAAAGTGAACTATGAGCGAAAAGAGAGTGAAAAAGGTAACTTAATCTTCAGACGTTCACTTTATGTAGTTAAAAATATAGCGAAAGGTGAGCGGTTTACTCATGAAAACATTCGCAGTATTCGCCCCGGCTATGGTTTAGCGCCAAAATATATTTCAGCCGTTTTAGGCCAAACTGCAGCAAAGGATATTAGTAAAGGAACTCCTCTGAGTAATGAGCTTATTAATAGATGACTTTAATTTAGCTTTTTACATATATATTTAGGTGAGATATGGGATGTGCTGTTCGTTTTATAATTATAAAAGTATTCAATAAAGCCTTAATTCTTAAGGTGTACCTTAAAAAAGCCAGTCAGCTTTGCTGACTGGTATTAGGCTTACACACTTTTATTAACACTCTAAGTCTATGTTTGATTTAAATATTAGATTTATACTTACTCACCGCACCTTTGCTTTTTTGTTTTTTTATAATCTCTATCGCTAACTTTTGTTTTTCGCTATCAAATATCGTTGAAAGTTTCGCCAAAAATGCGATTAAAAACTCCAGCTCAGATTCAGAATAAAAGCTTTGATTATGCTTTAAGGATTCACCCATATAGGTGTCTAACTGATTATGGATATTCAGTGCTTGCTCAATATCCCAATCTTCTGAGTCAGCAATCAAACTTACTAGCTCATTGCAATATGCTCGAGTCTCACTATCTTTAACTTGTGAGCTTGTAACCCGATTTAAAGACATTATAGTTGTGGTTCTCTTTGTTCAAATGGAATTGCTTCCCAACCTGATTTTATTTCCTTAATCAAGGTAATTACTTCATCAATTTTTTCTATATCGTTCTCGAGGTTTGCGGTTAGTAAGCATCGCTGACAATAATCATACAAAGAGTCTAAGTTAGTTGATACTTCATTATTATGTTCAAAATTTAATACTTGCTGCAAAGCACCAAGTAGCACAATACAATCAGAGATTGCGTTGCCTTTTTTTTCTAACTCTTTACGTTCAATAAACCCTTTAGCAGCTGATAACTTACCAACAATATTAACAAACACGAGTTTGACTTGATCATAAGGCGTCATTTCTTTAACGCTGCTAACTGTAATTTGACGGTATTTATTGATTGATGCGTGCGCCATAGGTAATTCCTTAAATTTTAATTACATGTGTAGAACCTTAAGCAAGTTTAGTTCCAACATAAGTTTGACTATTACTTATCGGCCAAAACAGTCACACCTTTAAGTAATAATAGCAGTTTTTATGAGTTTCTTCTGTGTGAAATCGTATCATTACTGGTGGCAAAAATGTGTTAGGTAATTCATCCTAAGTAGGTATGCCGTTATAAATAGCTAAAGAGTTATTAGTTATAAAGTATTGGCTTTTCAGGCAGGGTGTCTGTTTTTTGGCGTTAATGTCAAAAAATCGCCGCTATTACTTGCATCCAAATCCAACTGGCTTACAATTTGATTAATAAAACAAATTAGTGAAATAAATGGCTCGCTAAAAATGATCTTAATTTTAGATAATAATAATAATCGCTCTATTGGATTATATGCATCGCTTACTTTTATTGGTGAGGCGGTACAGTTGCAAACAGAAGCTGACTTTGAGCAGGCATGTAGTCACTATCAAAACAAAGAATGTATTGTGGTGTTAGGGGCGCTGCAATCTTTAGATCATGAAAGTTTAATTAAACGCTATCCAACATTTCCTTTTTTACTGATTGGCGAAACGCTCAAACCGCTACTGAGTCTCGCCAATGTTGTTGGACTAATTTGTGAGCCATTTACTCATGAAGTTACCACTCAGTTACTACATGATTGTCAGCAATATCAGCGTATGCTGCCTCATGAGCATCAACATAATAAAGAAAAAAGCACCTTTGATGGCCTTGTAGGTGAAACCAAAGCCGTAAAAGATTTACGCTTTTTAATTACTCAAGTTGCTAAAACCGATGCCAACGTACTTATTTTAGGTGAGTCGGGCACGGGTAAAGAAGTGGTTGCTCGTAATGTGCATCTGCTTTCTAAGCGTAATAAAGGCCCATTTGTACCAGTAAACTGTGGGGCAATTCCTGCGGAGCTACTAGAAAGTGAACTATTTGGCCATGAAAAAGGTGCATTTACCGGGGCTATTTCAGCACGTAAAGGCCGGTTTGAATTGGCGCAAGGTGGCACGCTATTTTTAGATGAAATAGGGGACATGCCGCTGCAAATGCAGGTTAAGTTACTGCGAGTACTACAAGAGCGTAGCTATGAGCGCGTTGGCGGTACCAAAGCGATTCAAGCCGATGTACGTGTTATTGCTGCAACCCACCGTGATCTTGAAAGCATGATTGAAAAAGGCTCATTCCGAGAAGATTTATACTATCGCTTAAATGTTTTTCCTATTGAGAGCCCATCACTTGCTCAACGTGCAGAAGACATCCCTTTGCTACTTAAAGAGCTAATGCGCCGTGTAAATGAACAAAGCGGTACTACGGCTAAGTTTACAGAGCGTGCTATTGATAGTTTAAAAGAGCATTCTTGGCCGGGTAATATTCGTGAGCTCGCTAACTTAGTTGAGCGTATGGTTATTATGTTCCCAGATAAGGTGGTGGATGTTCCTGACTTACCTAACAAATACCGCTACATTGAAGTTGAAGCCTATGAGCCTCAGTATCCAGAAGAACTGATGGAGCGTGATGCGTTTAATGATATTTTTAGCGGCGGATTTAGTGAAGACGAAATAGACCTTGAAGATGATTTTGCTCAAACGGCACCGGGTTTATTGCCCGATGAAGGTATTGAGCTTAAGGAGTACTTAGCTGAGCTTGAAATTAACTTAATCACCCAGGCATTAGAGCGCTTTGATTACGTTGTTGCCCGTGCTGCTGAAGTGCTAGGCGTAAGGCGAACCACACTGGTCGAAAAAATGAAAAAATATAACTTGTCTAGGGATTAAGAGCAAAGTGCAGGTGTTATATTTTAGGTTAGAAAAGCTAAACACTACGCTTAATGCAAACTCGGCGCTATAATTGTCAGCGGGTTTACCTCGCGTCTCGTAACCCGAAACCCGCCCTTAGCCTAATTTTTTAACTTCTTCCTTCCTAAAACAATCATTACTATGATCGTTAACCATTCCACAGGCCTGCATGTAAGCATACACTGTGGTTGGGCCTAAAAATTTAAAGCCACGCTTTTTTAAATCCTTCGCAAATAACGTCGATGCCTCAGTAACTGCAGGGTAGTCGGCCAGTGTTTCTAGATCGTTTACCTGAGGTTTATTACCAACAAATCGCCACTGATAATCACTAAAACTGCCAAACTCTTCTTGAATAGTAATAAAGCATTTTGCGTTATTAATTGTTGCGACAATTTTTAAGCGGTTGCGAACTATGCCCGCATTTTGCATTAATTTTTCTATGTCGTGTTCAGTAAAGGCCGCTACTTTGCGTACGTCAAAATTGGCGAAGGCGTTTTTATAATTCTCACGCTTTTTTAATATGGTATACCAGCTGAGTCCCGCTTGTGCCGATTCTAATGTCAAAAACTCAAAAAGTAGTTGATCGTCATACACAGGGACGCCCCATTCATGATCATGATAATCCACATAGTCAGGTTTTGTTGTATCTAGCCATGGGCAACGGCACTGAGTTTCTTTATTCATGCATTTTCCTTTGCGCGTCATTTTTACGACACGTATTTTAATGGTTTAATCTATTGAATTTACTGGTGAATAATTTTGGTACATATTGTGCATTAGCCACTGTATCTACATTATTTTAGAGAGTTGATTATGGCCCTTGCAAGTGTGCTAAAACCCCAGTTTATTTCTGCTAATCAGTATAACCCATGTTTACTGCAAGAGGAGTATGTTGGTGAGTTGAGTGATTTGCGTCAACAGGCAAGTTGGCTCTCTCATTTAGTTGATACTATGCCTGCGGGCGTGATTGTACTCGATGGTAAAGGAATGATCGCTAAAGCGAATCAAATTGCTATCGATATGCTCGGTGAACCACTAGAAGGTGAGAAGTGGTTTAGTGTTATTCAGCGCTCATTTCGTCCTCATCAAGATGATGGTCATGAAGTGTCGTTAAAAGATGGACGCTTAATAAAACTCGATATTACCGCACTTGCGCCAGAGCCTGGGCAACTTATATTAATGACCGATTTGACTGAAACCCGACGCTTACAAAAACGAGTCGCGCATATGCAGCGTTTAAGTGCGTTAGGTAAAATGGTGGCATCTTTGGCCCATCAAGTACGCACACCGTTATCAGCAGCTATGTTGTATGCTGCCAACTTAGGCTCAAAGCGCTTACCGGAAGCATCACGCGGCAGTTTTCACACAAAATTAATGTCTCGCTTGAAAGATTTAGAAACCCAAGTAAACGACATGCTGCTATTTGCTAAAAGTGGTGATCAACAGGTAGTTGAGCAAGTGTCGATGCAACAGTTACTCAGTGAAGTAAAAGCCGGTGCCGATGCCATGGTAGCGCTCAATGATAGCGAATTAAATGTGAGCTTACCTGAACCCGATATAGAAATCATGGGTAATAAAACCGCATTAGCAAGCGCTATTCAAAACCTAATTCACAACAGTATTCAAGTTATTGGCAGTGGCGCGCAGGTTTACCTTAGCGCCCAGCGTGACAAACAAGACTCTGACTTTGTGCGCATTAGCGTTAGTGACAATGGTCCAGGCATTGACTTAGTTCAGAGCGAGAAAATATTTGAACCTTTTTATACCACTAAAAGCCAAGGTACAGGCTTAGGGCTTGCCGTTGTAAGTTCGGTAGCCAGTGCACATCAGGGAAGGGTTGAGGCAAACAACAACCCACACGGGGGAGCAATTTTTAGTATGTTGCTGCCTATTAGTGTCACATCTAAATTAGGGGAGTCACATGAGTAACACTATTTTAGTTGTAGAAGACGACGCCGGACTTCGTGAAGCATTAATTGATACTCTAGAAATGTCGGGCATCGCTTGCACGGCAGCCAGTAGTGCAGAGCAAGCCATGTTGTTATTAAAAAAAGATGTATTTTCACTGGTGGTCAGTGATGTACAAATGGGCGAAATGAGTGGCTTGGATTTATTACGCAGTATTAAATTAAATCACCCTGATTTACCCGTACTTATGATGACGGCCTATGCCACAATTGATGATGCAGTTGAAGCCATGCGCCTAGGCGCGATTGATTATATGGCTAAGCCATTTGCCCCAGAAGTGCTATTGAACATGGTGAGCCGTTACTTACCTGAAAAGGAAAAAGAAACAGACGGTCCTATTGTTGCCGACCCTAGTAGTATTCAACTACTCGAACTTGCAGGTAAAGTTGCTCGTTCAGATGCCAGTGTAATGGTACTTGGGCCAAGTGGCTCAGGTAAAGAAGTGCTGGCACGGTATATTCATGACAAGTCAAAACGCTGCAATGAACCATTTGTAGCAATTAACTGTGCTGCTATTCCTGAAAACATGCTTGAAGCTACTTTGTTTGGCTACGAAAAAGGCGCGTTTACTGGTGCGATTCAGGCCTGCCCTGGTAAGTTTGAACAAGCACAGGGTGGGACTATCTTACTTGATGAAATCACCGAAATGGATTTAGGCTTACAAGCTAAACTACTGCGGGTATTACAAGAACGCGAAGTTGAGCGTTTAGGCGGTCGGAAAACTATTTCGCTAGATGTACGTGTGCTTGCAACCAGTAACCGCGAATTAAAAGAGGCCGTTGCTGAAAATCAGTTCCGCGAAGATTTATATTATCGACTCAATGTTTTCCCTTTACTGTGGCGACCTCTGTGTGAGCGTCCTGGCGACATTATTGTACTGGCTAAGCATTTAATTGAACGTCACTTAAGTAAAAGCAAAGAGCCAATAGCGTATCTAGATACAAGCGCTGAACAAAAACTTCTTAGCCATAGCTGGCCGGGTAACGTTCGAGAGCTGGATAACGTTATTCAACGTGCTTTAATTTTACGCAGTGGCAGTACTATTGATGAGCATGCAATTTTTATCGAAAATTTAACTCCAACCCAGTTTGTGGTTGAAACAACAACAGTGCCGGAGCCTATAAAAAGTAATCTCAGTAACGCTTATTATGATGAAAAAACAATGCCCGAAGATGAGCAAAAAAATGATTTGCTCGCCTTAGACACGGGGAGTTATAAAGATGAACTTAAAGATAAAGAACATCGCATAATTTTAGAAACCTTGGCGCGTTGCCAAGGGAAGCGTAAAGAAGTAGCCGAAACCTTAGGTATAAGTCCACGTACTTTGCGTTACAAATTAGCGCAAATGCGCGATTTAGGTATTTCCCTCCCTGCATAACCTCAACAGCCCTAAAACTAAGTAACACATTTTAGGGCTGTCAAAACTCTGACTACGTAATTTTATAGTTCAACATATTGTTTTAATTGAATTTTATTTTTGGCATGTTTTGTGCTTTATTCTATTTAAGAGTTTACTGCATTATCAGAGACAATTATGAAAATTCAAAACAGTGCTTTATTTCAAGAAATGCAATCTATGGCTTCAGAAGCCACGCGTAGTAACCAAGTTAATAACTTGCCAACGCAAGTGCAATCAACGTCTACAGCACAGTTTGGTGATATGTTGAGTAATGCACTTAATACAGTGCATGAGCTTCAGCAAGACACAGGACAAAAAAGAAAAGCAGTTGAGATGGGCGATAGAAGCGTATCGCTTGCTGAGGCGATGATTGCTTCGCAAAAGTCTTCTGTGGCATTTGAAGCTACGGTACAGGTTCGTAATAAGCTTGTTGAATCTTACAAAGAAATTATGAACATGCCTGTTTAACTAGGTAGTGGAGAATTATTGTGGCGCAATCTAATCAATCTACAGATCTGGCACTTGCTGATGGCATGATGGAGCAAAGTGAAACTGAAGATCAACAAGAGCAAAAATCAGGCTATTTCAGCGCCCTAGGTGGTGTTGATGTTTTACGTCAAATTACCCTGATTGTTGCATTGGCCATTTGTTTGGCTATTGCTATCTTCGTGATTATCTGGGCTCGTCAGCCAGATATGCGCCCATTAGGTAAAATGCAAACTCAAGAGTTAATTGAAACACTCGACTTTTTAGATGCGCAAAAAATTGACTATGAACTTGATGGTAATGTGGTGTCGGTTGATGAAACTGAGTATCAAAATATTAAGTTACTGATGACCCGTGAAGGCTTAGATCAAGGGCCGACATCAGGTAGCGATATTATTATGCAGGACATGGGGTTTGGAGTAAGCCAACGTTTAGAACGTGAGCGCCTTAAACATGGTCGCGAGCAACAGCTTGCCCGTACTATTGAAGAGCTAAACAACGTTACTCGCGCCAAAGTACTATTAGCTATTCCAAAAGAAAATGTATTTGCTCGTCGAGAGAAAAAACCCTCAGCAACAGTAGTATTAACGCTTAAGCGTGGTCGCTCACTAGATAGCGAAGAAGTTGACTCAGTAGTTGATATGATTGCTTCAGCGGTGCAAGGGCTAGAGCCTTCTCGCGTAACGGTGACCGATCAAAACGGTCGCTTATTAAATTCAGGTTCGCAAACCTCTTTGGCTGCACGCTCTCGTAAAGAATACGACCTAGAGCGTAAACGTGAGCAAGAATACCTAGAAAAAATTGACAGCATTCTAATTCCCGTCGTTGGCTTGGGTAATTACACCGCCCAAGTAGATTTAAGCATGGACTTTAGTGCAGTAGAAGAAACACAAAAACGTTACAACCCAGATTTACCGGCAGTAAGAAGTGAAACCACTTTCGAAGAAAATAATATCGGTGGTTTAGCGGTAGGTATTCCTGGTGCACTTACTAATCAGCCTCCGGTTAACTCAACGATACCTGAAGATGCAATGGCTGGCGGTGCAGGTACTGCAACCTCTCCAAGTCGTACTCACAAAGAAGCTACCCGTAACTATGAACTTGATACCACTATTTCTCATAAACGTCAGCAAACGGGTGTGATCCGCAGAATTAGTGTGTCCGTAGCGGTCGATTACTTACCCACGGTTGGTGAAAACGGTGAAACAACCATGACACCACGCTCGGTAGAAGCTTTGTCAAATATTCGTCGCTTGTTACAAGGTGGCGTAGGCTTTGATATGCAACGTGGTGATGCACTTGAAGTAGTGACCGTGCCATTTGTTCGTGAAGACTCAGCGCTTGATTTCGAATTGCCTTTATGGGAACAAGACTGGTTTATGAAAATGATGCGCTTAGTATTAGGTGCGCTGGTTATTATTGTACTGATTTTAGCTGTAGTTAAGCCTATGCTTAAGCGATTAATTTACCCAGATAATACACTTGAAGAATATGATGAAGACTCTCTTAGTTCAGGTGTTGACCTTGGTGACAGCACATTAGATATGCTAAATAATGACTTTGATTCTGCTTCAGTTGGCTTCTCAAGCGATGGTACACTACAGTTACCAGACCTACATGGCGACGAAGACTTATTGAAAGCGGTTCGTGCCCTTGTAGCCAATGAACCAGAACTATCATCACAAGTAGTGAAAGCGTGGTTAACAGAAGATGACTGATCAAGAACAAAAACAACTACCACCGGCGTTTGATGTTGATAAGCTCGATGGTGTAGATAAAGCGGCGATATTATTGCTAAGTTTATCTGAAGAAGATGCAGCGCAAATCCTAAAGCACTTAGAGCCAAAGCAAGTGCAAAAGGTAGGTATGGCCATGGCGGCAATCGATGATTTGTCGCAAGCTAAAATCAGCGCAGTGCACAACTTGTTTATCGAACAAATTCAAAGCTTTAGTACGATAGGTTTTCAGTCTGAAGATTTTATCAAAAAAGCACTTACGGCCGCATTAGGTGAAGATAAAGCTGCCAGCTTAATAGATCAAATTGTTATGGGATCAGGCGCCAAAGGGCTTGATTCATTAAAATGGATGGACTCAAAGCAGGTAGCGAATATTATTCGTAATGAGCATCCACAAATTCAAACAATTGTGCTTTCTTATTTAGAGCCGGAACAATCTGCTGAGATTTTAGCGCAATTTCCTGAAAAAGTGCGCTTAGATTTAACCATGCGTATTGCCAATTTAGAAGAAGTTCAACCAGCGGCTTTACAAGAATTAAACGAAATTATGGAAAAACAATTCGCTGGTCAAGCGGGCGCACAAGCTGCGAAGATGGGTGGCTTAAAAGCGGCTGCAGATATTATGAACTACCTCGATACCAATGTTGAAGGGCAGTTAATGGATTCTATCCGTGAGCATGACGAAGAAATGTCGCAACAAATTCAAGACTTAATGTTTGTCTTCGAAAACTTAATGGATGTAGAGGATCGAGGTATTCAAGCAATTTTACGTGAAGTGCCTCAAGATGTACTGATGAAAGCCATTAAAGGCACTGACGAAGCGCTTAAAGAGAAGATTTTGGGTAACATGTCAAAACGTGCAGCAGAAATGCTTGCTGATGACTTAGAAGCTATGGCACCAGTGCGCATTAGTGAAGTAGAAGCAGCACAAAAAGAAATACTGTCAACAGCTCGTCGTCTATCAGATTCAGGTGAAATTATGCTTGGTGGTGGCGGTGGTGAGGAGTTCTTATAATTTATGAGTAACTCTAAAGGTCGCCCGTTACACGCTGATGAAGCTGATGAGCTATTAAAAAATTGGCCAATTCCAGATGTTGCGCCAGATGAGCGAAGTTTTGGCAATCGTTCGACCGCTTTTGGTACGCCATTGGCAGAGCTATACCATAAAGAAATGGCCAAAGAGCAAGATGAAGAGCCCGAAGAACAAGAGTTACCTTCTCTTACTATGGTGGAGCTTGAGCGCATTCGCCAAGATGCGTATGAGGAAGGTCTTAAGCAAGGACACGAGCAAGGCTATATAGATGGTTTTGATAAAGGCGTAACTGAGGGAAAAGAAGCTGGTTACAAAGAAGGTGTTGAGCTGGGTAAAACCCAAGGTCAAGAAGAGGTTAAACCTTTGATGGATGAGCAGTTAACTCACTTACGCAGCTTGTTAGATAGTTTATCTGATCCACTTAAAAAAGTGGATGAGCAAGCAGAAAAGCAGTTAGTGCAGTTAGCGACTATGCTCAGTGAAGCAATCATTTATCAAGAGATAAAAACTTCGCCTGATATTATCTTACATACCTTGAAAAAAAGCATTGATGCATTGAATGCAGAGCAACAGAAAGTTAAAATTCATCTTCACCCAGAAGACCTAACACTTATAAAAACCAGTTATGGCGAGCAAGCTATTGAAGATAATCATTGGCAGTTAATTCCAGAGCCTACATTGGAGCGCGGCGGTTGTGAAGTTAAGACAACACTATCGTCTTTAGATATGACCTTGAAAACTCGTGTCAAAGAAACATTGGATAGTTTTTTGCATAATAGTGGTATCTAACTTTTTATTGGCGTGCAATGTCTGTGAGCGATACTTCATTAAGCGAACGCTTATCTCAATACCAACAACATATTAAAACCCCTGCCCCTGCGGTTGCGGGTGTTTTAACCCGTGTGGTTGGTTTAACACTTGAAGCAAAAGGCCTGCGAGCTCCAGTAGGCAGCCAATGTAAAATTGAAACCATGAGCGGCTTTGTTGATGCCGAGATTGTTGGTTTTAATGATCAAACCTTATATTTAATGCCCAATGATCATATCTCAGGTGTACTTCCTGGTGCCCGAGTTATTCCTCAAGTTAATGACACTGGTTTACCTGTTGGTATGAGTTTACTTGGCCGAGTTGTCGACGGTTTAGGGCGACCTTTAGATGGGCTAGGGAAAATAAACGCAGAACACACACTTAAATTCGCTCAAAACGCAATAAATCCACTGGCAAGACGCCCCATTAGTAAACCCATGGATGTGGGAGTACGCGCTATTAACTCAGTAATTACGGTAGGCCAAGGCCAGCGTATGGGCTTATTTGCAGGCTCCGGTGTGGGTAAATCTGTACTATTGGGCATGATGACTCGAGGCAGTGAAGCCGATGTAATTGTAGTGGGTTTAGTCGGTGAGCGTGGCCGAGAAGTAAAAGAATTTATTGAAGAAATACTGGGTGTTGAAGGACGTAAACGATCAGTTGTTGTGGCAGCGCCTGCTGATGCTTCACCATTAATGCGATTAAAAGGCTGTGAGAGTGCAGTCACCATTGCAGAATACTTTCGAGATCAAGGGCTAAACGTATTGTTACTGCTTGACTCGGTAACGCGTTATGCCATGGCGCAGCGTGAAATAGCACTGGCTGTGGGTGAGCCTCCTGCAACCAAAGGTTATCCGCCTTCAGTATTTGCTAAATTACCCGCATTAGTGGAACGTGCTGGTAATGGCGGAGAAGGGCAAGGCTCTATTACTGCCTTTTTTACTGTACTGAGTGAAGGTGATGACATGCAAGACCCGATAGCCGATGCCGCACGTGCCATACTTGATGGGCATATTGTTTTATCGCGTGATTTAGCCGACAGCGGTCATTACCCTGCTATTGATATAGAAAAGTCTATTTCTCGAGTGATGCCACAAGTGGTTTCAGAGCCACATATGCAGCAAGCGCGGGTACTTAAACAAGTCTATTCTATGTATCAACAGAATAAAGATATGATCACCTTGGGTGCTTATCAAAAAGGCAGTGACCAAATGCTTGATCAGGCAATAAATATGATGCCAAGAGTGAACGCATTTTTACAGCAAGGCATGCGTGACGTGATTAGTTATGATGATGGCCTACAAGGGCTCGCACAATTATTAGGACAAGCATAATGGCAAAAAATAAACTACATTTGCTGCTTAAGCTTGAAAATGAAAAAGAAGAAACATTACGCATGAGCTACTTGCAAGCAAATCAAAACTTGCAGCTAAATCAGCAAAAGCTTCAAGGCTTAAATGACTTTCGACTTGAATATACGCAGCAACTTCATATTAAAGGGCAATCGGGCTTATCAAGTGCCGGGTTTAGCCAGTATCACGCATTCATAGCTAAGATTGAAGAGGCGACTCGCCAACAAGCGAGTACCGTTAATACTGCAAAACAAGTAGTGAGCCAGCGTAAAACGTTATGGTTAAAACAACAAGTTAAAGCCAAAGCGGTTGCTAAGCTAATTGAAAAGCAACAGTTAAAAGCGAACATGCTGGTGGCTAAGAATGAACAAAAAATGTTAGATGAGTTTTCTTCTAATCAATTTTATCAAAGAAATAAAGCACTATAAGTTAGGCATACTAATTGCTTATGTTCTATAAGAGCAATGTTTTTTAGGATTGTGCGGTGGGCTGTTGCCGCTTTTATTAGGTGATTTATGGCGATGAATGATATTTCAATGTTGGCGGTATCTGAGCAAGACTCATACTTAGTTAAAAAAGACAGTGATAAAGCAAAACTAGATAGTAGTAATGATGCTGGTTTTTTTGACCAACTAGCTCTTGCGAATCAAGCTTCTGAAACACAAGATTCAGAGGTCAAAGCGCCAAACAAACAGCCTTCAGATGAACAACCCGACCTAAAAGAGCAAACTAGCGAAGAGAAGCTTTTGAGCGGTGAAGACATGTTGGCGCAAATTAATGCGGCACAAGTAATCGACACCTCAGTAAAAAATAATTCTCATAGCGGCGCAGAGTTAATAGATAAAGACGGTGTCAAAATAAACATTAAGCCTGAAGATAAGCTTGCACCTATTGTTATTAATTTGCCAAGTGATGAAATTGTTGATGATCCAGCTATTATACAAGCACAAAATGTTGTAGGTGCTGCATCAGCGAGTAAAACTGCAGCTGAGTCTTCACAGCTTGGAACTAAATCGATAGCGACAGCTGCCACAGCCGGAGAATCTGAGACTGTTAAAAATGAGCAAGCGGTTGCTAAACCATCAGACAAGCCGACTGTTCCTACGAGTACTAAAGCATCGATAGACGCCTCTGTTTTAGCGCTGTTATCAAAAGATGATAATGCAATTAAAGCAGATAAACTCTTAGCAAATTTAACGCCTTCACAACAAGATGAACTTGCTACTGAGCTTGATGCGATGAGCAAACCTATTAATAAAGACAATGTAGCGGATTTAAAGCAATTACTCAGTAAGTATGTTAGCGAAAGCGAGAAACCGCAAACTCCTCAACAAGCCATTAATACACAAATAAGTACGTTAACTACCCCAGAAAAACAGGCATTGCTTAATCAGATGCAGGCATACATTAAAAGTGAGCCTCTATCTACTAAAGAACTTACTTTATTAAAAGGGGTTATCAGTGATTTAGAAACAGCTATCAATGCAGACACTTTGTCTAGTGCCAAAGATAAACCGCTGTTTGCTAATAATACGTTGATAGCAGGTGTTACACCTAAAACACAACAAGGTACAGAGTCGGCTAATGTAAAACCTGAGCTAAAATCAGAAAGCTCTAAATCGATAGCCGAAACGCCTGAGGAGCTTGCTAAACAGCTTGATGTACTACAAAAAGAGAGTATGCGCGCCACTAACGCAGAGCAAATGCCACCGCGTGCCGCACAGATTTTTTCTCAAATCATTAATATATTCGATAAATCGTCGCTTAATACTATCGCTAAATACGATACTTTAGGCTACGAACAAGCTATTATTGAAGCGCAAAGTTTACAGGCCGGGCAGTTGCAAAGTACTGCACAAGCTAAACAGGTGAGCATTGATCCTGCCACCTTACAGGCATTAAATATTATTAAAAGTGATGCCGCAAAAATGCTACAAGAGCGCGTTACTTCAATGTTAAGCATTAATAACAAAGAAGCTGAAATTCGTTTAGATCCACCTGAAATGGGCAGTATGCAAATTCGTATTCGAAGTGATGCGGAGCAAGCACAAATAAACTTTGTAGTGCAAAATCAGCAAGCCAAAGAAGCGCTGGAGCAATCATTACCTAGGCTTAGAGAATTATTAATGCAACAGGGCTTAGAACTAGGTGAAAGCAGTATTTCTTATGGTGGTTCATCTCCAGAACAAAACGAGCAACAAGAAGGTCAGCCACAAGGTCAAATGGCTAATAATAGCTCTTCAGATGAGACAAATAGTGAGCAACCAGATAAGCAAACACATAGTTCTGGACAACAAACGTCATCATCAATAGATTACTATGCCTAAGTCCTGCTATTATAATAGTTAAAACAAGCAAATACCTTTGCGAATAAAGGAAATACAATGGCTGAAGATACTAATTTAGAAATAGAAGAAGTCAGTAAAAATAAAAGCAAACTCATTATAATTATAGCCGCTGTATTAGTTATTGTTGGCGGTGTAGCTGGTTACTTTTTACTATCGGGTGATGATGAGCCCGTAGAAACTTTAACAGATGATGCCGCCAGTGGTGAAGTAGCCGCAGAATCATCAAGCTCCTCGGCAACGGTCGGCAGTGCGCTATATGTTGCTATGCCAAGACCTTTTATATTTAATGTTCCAGGGGCGAGTCGCGATAGAATTGTACAAATTAAAGTGCAATTGCTGGTGCGCGGAGATGGCAATGAAGAAACTGCTAAAAAGCATATTCCACTGATTGAAGGTACGCTATTGAGTGTATTTTCAATGACTACCGCAGATGAACTAAGCACCAGTGTAGGCAAAGAAACACTGCGCTTTACTGCGCTAGATAAAGTACAAGCTGCAATGATGGATGTGGAAGGAAGTAAAGTAATTGAGCGGGTACTGTTTACCGGCTTTGTGATGCAATAAGGGGTCAGTGTGAGCGATTTATTATCCCAAGACGAAATTGATGCGCTATTACACGGTGTTGATGAGGTCGAAGAGGAAGATATACACGACGGTGAAGACGGTGAGGGAAGTACACTGCAGTATGACTTCTCTTCGCAAGATCGCATCGTGCGTGGTCGCATGCCGACACTTGAAATTGTTAATGAGCGATTTGCGCGCCATATGCGAATTAGCCTTTTTAACATGATGCGCCGCACCGCTGAGGTGTCAATTAACGGCGTGCAAATGATCAAATTTGGTGAGTATATTCACACCTTATTTGTACCAACCAGTTTGAATATGGTGCGTTTTCGCCCACTAAAAGGCACTGGCCTAATTACCATGGAGGCGCGATTAGTCTTTATACTGGTAGATAATTTCTTTGGTGGCGATGGTCGTTATCATGCCAAAATTGAAGGGCGTGAATTTACCCCAACAGAGCGCCGTATCGTGCAAATGCTGCTAAAAATAATCTTTGAAGATTACAAAGAAGCATGGGCGCCGGTTATGGATGTGTCGTTTGAGTATCTCGATTCTGAGGTGAATCCCGCCATGGCTAACATTGTTAGCCCAACCGAAGTGGTGGTTATTAGCTCTTTTCATATTGAGCTTGATGGCGGCGGTGGTGACTTTCATATTGCGCTGCCTTACTCAATGCTCGAACCTATACGAGAGCTACTGGATGCAGGTGTTCAGTCTGATACTGAAGATACCGATTTACGTTGGAGCAAGGCACTTCGCGACGAAATAATGGATGTAGAAGTCGATTTGTCGACTCAGCTACTTGAAGTTGATTTAAGCTTAAAACAAATTATGGAGCTTAAGGCGGGGGATATCATTCCTGTTGAAATGCCAGAGCATATTACTGTGTTTGTTGAAGAGTTACCAACATTTAGAGCTAAAATGGGTCGCTCACGCGATAACGTTGCGCTACAAATTAGTGAAAAAATTAAACGCCCTGATTCAGTTAAATCTGAGCTGCACGTCTTTACTAAAGGCGGCAAAAAAATTGATTCAGATGCAGAATTAGCAGAACTAGAAGATGATTTACACCTTTCAAACGGTGTAGACTTAGACTGGTAATTGATTAAAAGGTTAAAAGTATGAGCGATGATCAAGATACGATGGACGAATGGGCAGCAGCACTTGCTGAGGCTGAGGGAACTGACGATGATAGTGCAGAGGTTAAAGTAACCGAGCTTGATGAGCTGGATGATTCAAAGCATGAGCTCAGCGGTGAAGAAAAACGTAAACTCGACACTATTTTAGATATTCCCGTTACTATTTCGATGGAAGTAGGGCGTTCTAAAATTAATATTCGTAACTTATTACAACTTAACCAAGGTTCAGTTGTTGAACTTGATAGGGTTGCTGGTGAGCCGCTAGATGTATTAGTTAACGGTACATTGATAGCACATGGTGAAGTAGTTGTGGTGAACGATAAGTTTGGTATTCGCTTAACGGATGTAATTAGTCAGGTTGAACGGATCAAAAAATTACGATGATAGCATTACTTGGTTTAAGCAATTCAGTGTTTGCAGCTACCGATGCTGCAACACCCACCACAGACATTATTTCAATGGTTATGTCGTTAGGTGTGGTGGTAGTGTTAATTTTAGTGTTGGCTTTTTTTGTTAAAAAGCTTAATCCAAATTTAACCAATAACGATGAATTCAAAGTGATCCGCAGTCTTCCTTTAGGCTCACGCGAGCGATTAATGGTAGTCGAGATAGATAATGCACAGCACCTATTAGGTGTAACTCCACATAGCATTAATTATTTACACAAGCTAGAAACTCCCCTGACAGAAAAAGAGTTACCAGAATTAGCTAAGCGTTTTGGCAAAATGTTGAATCCGCAACTTAATCAAAATAAAAAGAACTAATATCATGACTAAATGGCTGCTTTTCATATTTGCTATGGTATTCGTACCAGGAGTCAGTGCTGAAGGAATAGACGCGCTTACGATCACAAGTAATGCAGATGGCACGCAAGACTATTCAGTGACGCTACAAGTGTTAGCGATCATGACGGCTATGAGCTTTATTCCAGCAGCCATTATCATGATGACCTCGTTCACTCGAATTATTGTTGTTTTAGCTATTTTGCGCCAAGCGATTGGTTTACAACAAACGCCTTCTAATCAAGTATTACTAGGAATGTCGCTGTTTTTAAGTATTTTTATTATGGCGCCTATTTATGAGCAAATAAACGAACGTGCAATCGAACCGTACTTAAGTGAACAGGTAACATCACTAGAAGCACTCGATTTAGCTAAAGAGCCAATGAAAGCTTTTATGCTTTCTCAAGTACGATTAAAAGACTTAGAAACCTTTGCAAAAATAGCTGGGTACGATCAGCTTGATTCACCCGAAGCAACGCCATTGATAGTGCTTATTCCGGCGTTTGTGACCAGTGAGCTACAAACAGCCTTTATTATCGGTTTTATGTTCTTCATCCCCTTTTTGATTGTCGATTTGGTGGTTGCATCGGTGTTGATGGCCATGGGCATGATGATGCTATCTCCCATGATTGTATCGCTACCGTTTAAGATTATGTTGTTTGTATTGGTTGATGGTTGGAGCTTGGTGATGGGTACGCTCGCTAAAAGCTTTGGGTTGGGCACATAGTGGTGCTTTCTACTTTGAACCAATCACTCTAGGAGTCGCCCATGGAACCTGAAGTATTTGTTGATATTTTAAGTGGAGCCCTGTTTTTAGTGATTAAGCTGGTGTCTGCTATTGTGGTACCTGGTTTAATTATTGGTTTAGTAGTGGCAGTATTTCAGGCGGCAACCTCAATTAATGAACAAACACTGAGCTTTTTACCGCGTCTATTAATTACTATTAGTGCGTTAATAGTGGGTGGACATTGGTTTACTCAAGAGCTGATGGATTTTTTTAATCGCTTAGTGCTCCTTATACCCGAAATAGCAGGTTAACGATGGAGTTCCCATTTTCCGTTGTTATTCAATGGTTAAGTGATTTTTTACTGCCCTTGGTGCGTATTAGCTCAATGATCATGATAATGGCGGGTATTGGCGCCAAAAACGTCCCTTCTCGAATTAAAATGGGCTTGGCTGTTGTAGTCACATTTTTAGTTGTGCCTGTTCTACCTCCAGCTACATTTACTAATTTATTTTCTTTTGAAATGGTTTTAGTGGTGCTACAACAAATGCTGATTGGCGTTGCGATTGGTTTTGCATCCACACTGCTGCTCAATACATTTGTGTTAGCCGGGCAAATCCTTGCTATGCAAACTGGTTTAGGTTTTGCGTCTGTTGTTGACCCCTCAAATGGAATGAGTGTACCTGCTGTAGGGCAGTTCTACCTCATTTTAGCTACCTTGTTATTTTTTGTATTTAATGGCCATTTAATGATGATTCAAATGGTGGTACATAGTTTTCAGGTATTGCCAATTGATGGTAATTGGTGGGCGGTTGATCATTATTGGGACATAGTGACATGGGGTGGTTGGATGTTTACCACTGCACTAGTGCTTTCGTTAGCGCCATTAACAGCCATGCTTGTAATTAATATGTCATTTGGCATCATGACCCGTGCTGCCCCACAGTTAAATATCTTCTCTATAGGCTTTCCGTTTACCTTAGTGGCAGGGCTCGTTATTATTTGGGCTACCCTCGGTAACTTTATCACTCAGTTTGAGTTCCAATGGCTAAAAATGGTTGAGCTAATGTGTACTCTAGTTGGTTGTTCCCCTTAGGAGAGCGTAATGGCTGAAGATTCAGGACAAGAAAAAACCGAAGAACCCACGCCCAAAAAAGTTGATGATGCCAAAAAGAAAGGCCAAATAGCGCGTTCTAAAGAGCTAGGTACTATGTTTGTACTCATTTTTTCAGCTATTTCTTTATTAATGTATGGCCCTGAAATTGGCAAAGGCTTGTATCGAATTATGGGCAGAATGCTTAGTCTTAATCGCAATGAAACCTACGACACCACAAAAATGTTTGCGGTGTGGGGGGAGGTTGCTGACGTACTATTATTTCCTATGTCGATGTTTGTACTTATTATTGTACTGGCTGCGTTTATTGGTAACACCATGCTTGGCGGCTTTAATTTTAGCTGGCAGGCAGCAGCGCCCAAAGCCAGTAAAATGTCGCCAATGAAAGGTTTTACTCGGATGTTTGGCCCGCAAGCGGCTATTGAGCTACTTAAGTCATTATTAAAGTTTGGCCTAGTGGCAACCTTCGCTATCTTTTTAATTAATGTTTATTTTGATGAAATATTACATTTGAGTATAGAAAGTGCGCCGGGCAATATCGTGCATGCTTTGGAAATATTAGCCTGGATGTTTTTAGGGTTATCTTGCACCTTAATTATTATTGCAGCTATTGATGCGCCATTTCAAAGTTATAGCCATAACAAACAGCTTAAAATGACGATGCAAGAAGTAAAAGATGAATATAAAAACTCTGAGGGTGATCCGCAAATCAAAGCGCGTATCAGGCAAACCCAACGTCAAATGTCGCAAAAGAGAATGATGCAGGATGTTCCTGATGCCGATGTTATTGTTACCAACCCTACTCATTACTCAGTGGCTTTAAAATACGACACAGAGCGAGCTGGAGCGCCTATTGTACTAGCCAAAGGCGTTGACGAACTCGCTATGCAAATTCGTAAAATTGCTTTGGGTAATGAAGTGCCTATTGTTGAGTCGCCTACCTTAACGCGAGCGCTTTATCATACCGCTGAAGTAGGGGATCAAATTCCCGATCAGCTCTTTACTGCAGTTGCCCAAGTGCTTGCCTATGTATTTCAACTTAAACGGTTTAAAAAAGGCCGTGGAAAACGCCCTGTCGCGCTTAATAAAAAGCTGCCAATCCCCGATGAATTCAAGTATTAACCGCTAGCCAACTAACTTGGAATAGTTATTGCAATTTCAGCGTAGTGTCAATTTTTTGAAATTGTAGAGTTATGGAATTTAAAGCGGTATTACAACAACTTAATAAAGATAAAAAAGAATATGCAAAAGGCGTTGGTACACCGCTTTTAGTCTTAGCTGCGCTTGGCATGGTTATATTACCACTGCCTCCATTTCTGCTTGATATATTATTTTCGTTTAATATCGCGCTCGCATTAGTTGTATTACTGGTCACCGTATATACCATGAAGCCGCTTGAATTTGGCATGTTTCCAGCGGTGTTGTTAATCGCTACGATCATGCGTTTAGCACTTAACGTAGCCAGTACTCGGGTGGTACTTCTTGAGGGTCATAATGGTGGTGATGCCGCTGGTAAGGTAATTGAAGCATTTGGCTCGGTGGTGATTGGTGGTAACTACGCCGTGGGTTTAGTGGTATTTTTGATTCTAATTATCATAAACTTTGTGGTAATTACCAAAGGTGCAGGGCGTATTTCTGAAGTGTCAGCACGCTTTACCCTTGATGCCATGCCGGGTAAGCAAATGGCGATTGATGCAGATATGAATGCTGGCTTTATTAGTGCAGAGCAAGCCAGAGAGCGTCGTGATGAAGTAACCCGTGAAGCCGACTTTTATGGTTCTATGGATGGTGCCAGTAAATTTGTAAAAGGCGATGCTATCGCGGGTATCGTCATTTTAGTGATCAATATTGTAGGTGGTTTATTTGTTGGCATGATCCAGCATGACTTGAGCTTTTCACGTGCTATGGAAGTGTACACACTATTAACCATTGGTGATGGCTTAGTCGCACAATTACCTTCATTACTACTTTCAATTGGTACTGCGATTGTTGTAACGCGTCAAAATGAATCGCACAATATGGGCGATCAGTTTAAGCAGCAGCTAGGAAACGAAAAATCATTATTTATTGCCTCTGGTATCCTCATCACTATGGGTTTAGTCCCAGGTATGCCGCATATTGCATTTTTAAGTTTAGGGGCGCTTTTAGGTTACCTTGCATACTACACCCAGCAAAACAAACTTAAATTGGCGGCTGCTGAGGCCGAAGAAGCTGAAAATGCAGCCTCAGGTACCGGGATTGCGGCTAAACAAGAACAAAAAGAACTGGGTTGGGATGATGTACAGCAAGTTGATGTTATTGGCTTAGAAGTAGGTTATCGATTAATTCCTTTGGTTGACCAATCACAAGGTGGTGAGCTGTTAAACCGCATTAAAGGGGTGCGTAAAAAACTATCTCAAGAGCTGGGCTTTTTAGTACCGCCTGTACATATTCGCGACAACCTTGAACTTGATCCAAATGCGTATCGCATCACTATGATGGGTGTATCAAGTGGTGAGGGAGAGCTTAAACACGGCGATGAACTAGCAATTAACCCAGGCCAAGTGTTTGGCCCGCTAAAAGGCATTGAAACTACAGACCCTGCATTTGGTTTAGATGCGGTATGGATAAAACCCGATCAAAAAGATGAAGCGCAATCTTTAGGTTATACCGTAGTTGATTCAGCAACCGTTGTGGCCACTCATATTAGCCAGTTACTCACCAATAGCGCCGCATTATTGCTTGGCCACGAAGAAGTACAAAACTTATTAGATATGTTAGGTAAAAGTCACCCTCGCTTAGTTGAAGGGCTAGTACCTGAGGTATTACCGCTGACCACCATCGTTAAAGTACTACAAAACTTATTAAATGAAGGGGTAGCAATACGAGATATGCGCTCAATTGTTCAAACCCTTGTTGAGTATGGCCCTCGTAGCCAAGACCCTGATGTATTAACGGCTGCAGTGAGAATATCGTTGCGTAGATTAATCGTTCAAGATGCTGTTGGTATGTCTTCTGAAATCCCTGTCATAACCTTGGCGCCTGAGTTGGAACAGATGTTGCATCAGTCACTTCAAAATGCAGGTGATGAAGGTGCCGGAATAGAACCAGGGCTTGCTGATAGACTTCAAACATCATTGAATGAAGCGCATCAAAATCAAGAAATGGCCGGTGAACCTTCAATATTGCTAACGTCAGGAATGTTACGCACTGTGCTATCTCGATTTGTTAAATACACCATTCCAGGATTGCGAGTGATGTCTTATCAAGAGATACCAGATGAAAGACAGATCAAGATTGTCAGCTCTGTAGGCCAACAATAAGATTTTAAAGGGGTTTGAATTATGAAAATTAAACGTTTTTTTGCTAAAGACATGCGCACCGCACTAAAAGAAGTAAAAGAAGAGCTCGGTGTTGATGCGGTTATTATGTCAAATAAGAAACTAGCTAATGGCGTTGAAATTGTTGCTGCTGTTGATTACGACAAAGCCGCAGCAAAAGCGCCAGAGCAGCCTCAAAGCCAGCCAGCTGCAAGCGCTTCATTTGCACATACCCAGAGCTCACATAATTTTGTAAAACCAGAGCCACAACGTGCTCAACCTAAGCCACAAGCAAAGGTAGCTGATAGTTTACAAGCTTTATTAGAACGTCAATCTCCCCGTCCTCGTTCAGCAGAGCTTGCGTCAATGTTTTCACAATCAGGCATTGATACCTCTGGTCATTATCAAGAACAAGAAGCTGTGCAATCTCGACCTAAAAATATGTTTGAGCGTGAACCAAGCGCACCTGCACGTCCTCGTACTCAAGCTGATAGCTTAGGTTTTGATGATTTAGACAGTGGCTTTGACGATTTAGACTCACCGAGTGCACCACGCCAGCAAACGATGCCGAACGAGTCGAGTGATATAAGCACCATGCGCGAAGAAATGAACGCAATTCGTCAATTACTAGAACATCAAGTGTCAGGTTTAATGCAACAAGATATGGCACGTCGCGATCCAACCCGTGCATGTATGATTGACCGTTTAGTGGGTATGGGGATAGATAAAGACGTTGCTGAGCAAATGGCATGCTTTGTACCTGATGATGTATCTCGCCAACAAGGTTGGAAAGCCTTATTGAATATGGTTGAAGATCAAATGCAAACCACTAACAACGAAATTCTTCGCCAAGGTGGTGTTTATGCACTAGTAGGCCCAACAGGGGTAGGTAAAACCACCACAGTTGCAAAATTAGCTGCATTAGGTGCGCAAAAATATGGTGCTGATAAAGTCGCACTTATTACTACTGATACCTACCGTATTGGTGCGTATGAGCAGCTAGCAACCTATGGTCGAATTATTGGCTGTGGCGTTAAACAAGTCAAAGATGCAAATGAATTAGCAGAAGTTTTATACCATTTACGAAATAAACGTCTAGTCTTAATTGATACAGCAGGAATGAGTCAGCGAGATTTGCGTTTAACTGAGCAGCTTAATACCTTGATGCGTAATCAGCGTGTAGATATACGTAGTTATTTAGTATTAAGTGCTACAGCACAAATTAATGTATTACAAGAAACAGTAAGGCATTTTAAAAAAGTACAGCTTAGTGGATGTATTTTTACTAAGTTAGATGAGTCATTGAGTTTAGGTGAGATTATTAGTATTGCGATTCAAAATCGTCTCCCAATAGGGTATCTTACTAACGGTCAGCGAGTACCAGAAGATATTAGAGTGGCAAATGCCGAAAAACTAGTAAAAAAAGCTGAGCAATTGTATTTGAAAAGAATAAAAGCACAACAATCACGACACCAATCAGTGGCGTCGAGCACAGTAGAGATGTATGATTAACACAGTTTTAGATCAAGCAAGCGGCCTTCGCAAAATGAGCAACAATAATAATAACGGCGTAAAAGTTATCGCTGTCACCGGCGGCAAAGGTGGAGTAGGTAAAACAAACGTATCCCTTAATACGGCAATCGCGCTAGGCCAACAAGGCAAACGTGTGCTGGTTTTAGATGCTGATTTAGGGTTAGCTAATTGTGATGTTATGCTTGGACTGCGTGTAGAGCGCAATTTATCTCATGTTTTATCAGGTGAGTGTGAACTTGAAGATATTTTAGTTGAAGGCCCTGCAGGTATAAAAATAGTACCTGCAACATCGGGTTCGCAAAGTATGGTTGAGTTATCTCCTTCAGAGCACGCCGGACTTATTCGTGCATTTAGCGAGCTTAACACTGATTTTGATATTTTAATTGTTGATACCGCTGCGGGTATTTCTGACATGGTATTGAGCTTTTCTCGTGCCGCACAGGATGTGGTTGTGGTGGTATGTGATGAGCCAACATCAATTACCGATGCCTATGCGCTCATTAAAGTACTGAGCCGTGAGCACGGCGTATACAAATTTAAAATTGTTGCCAACATGGTGCGTAGCTTACGTGAAGGGCAGGAATTATTTGCTAAACTTTCAAAAGTAACCGACCGATTTTTAGATATATCAATGGAGCTTGTTGCAACAGTTCCTTATGATGAGAATATGCGCAAATCAACGCGTCGCCAAAAAGTGATAGTTGAAGTTTTTCCAGGATCTCCTGCTGCGATTGCTTTTAAAACACTGGCGACAAAAATTACTAAGTGGCCAACACCTAGTCAAGCCTCGGGTCATTTAGAGTTTTTTATTGAGAAGCTAGTTAGTAACTAATAATGACAATACCGGTGAATAGAGCTATGGGATATCAGTCAACACAGAGTTTAAATATGATTGTTGAAAAGCATGCCTCATTAGTCAAAAAAGTGGCATGCCATTTAATTGCTCGTTTACCGGCCAGTGTGCAACTAGATGATTTAATCCAATCAGGTATGATCGGATTAATAGAAGCTTCAAAAAACTTTGATGCAAGCAAAGGTGCGAGTTTTGAAACCTTTGCGGGAATTCGTATTCGTGGTGCAATGATAGATGAAATGCGTCGAGGTGATTGGGTTCCACGCTCGGTTCACAGAAAAAGCCGCTTAGTAGCAGAGACTATTGTTGCTCTTGAAAGTAGTTTAAACCGTGAACCCAAAGATAGTGAAGTTGCTGAAAAACTTGAAATTTCGTTAAATGAGTACCATCATATTTTAAACGATGTGAATGTAAGCAAAGTTTTAGGTATTGAAGACCTTGGTATTGACGATGATGTGATTACACCGCATGGTCAAGATTTAGCACTAGACAAACCTTTCAATAATGTTAAAAATGAACGGTTTAATGAGTCTTTACTCAATGCGATAAAGTCGTTACCGGAAAAAGATGCAATGGTGCTTTCTTTGTACTATAACGATGAAATGAATTTAAAAGAAATTGGGCATATACTCGATGTAAGTGAGTCGCGTGTAAGTCAGATACATGGTCAGGCGATGATTAAGCTTAAAGCAAAAATCAATGACTGGATAAACTAGAAGTAAGTAAATAAAGGTTCAGGCCTCACTGGAGGATGTTTTGGATAAAAACATTAAAATTCTTGTTGTTGATGATTTTTCGACGATGAGACGTATTATTAAAAACCTGTTGCGCGATTTAGGTTTTACCAATGTTCAAGAAGCAGATGACGGGTCAACTGCTTTACCTATGTTACAAAATCAAGCGTTTGATTTTGTTGTAACAGATTGGAATATGCCAGGCATGCAAGGTATTGATCTTTTGAGGGCAATTCGAGCTGATGAAAAATTAAAGCATATTCCTGTTTTAATGGTGACAGCAGAAGCTAAAAAAGAACAAATAATTGCTGCTGCCCAAGCTGGCGTTAATGGTTACATTGTTAAACCATTTACTGCAGGTACATTGAAAACTAAATTAGAAAAAGTGTTCGAACGCTTAGGTTAATGAGAGGGAGAGGCTTATGTCAGCACCTGCTGCGCCTCAGATTACTTTAGAACAAGCTCGCCAGTTAGTGGTTTTTTTAGAAAATGGTGAGCAAGATAAAGCGAATCAGTTAATTTTAGAAACAGCTTCACAAGAGCAATCACAGCTATTTGCTGAGGTGGGTAAGTTAACGCGTCAATTGCACGAAGCTTTAAAGAGTTTCGAGTTAGACACGCGTTTAACGGATATTACCACTGATGCCATCCCTGACGCTAAAAAACGCCTTAACTACGTCATGGAAATGACAGAAAACGCAGCCAATAAAACAATGGATGCGGTTGAAGCAAGCTTACCATTAGCACAAGAAATTGCTGACGAAATAGCTGACATCAAGCCAACGTGGGATCGATTAATGAACCGCGAAATAGAGCTTGGTGAGTTTAAGTCACTTTGCCATAGTATTGATAAGTTTATGAACAGCTCTCATCATAAAACTGATGAGTTGCAAATGTTGATGACCAATGTATTGATGGCTCAAGACTATCAAGATTTAACTGGTCAGGTTATTCGTCGTGTTATTGAACTTGTGCGTGAAGTTGAAGAAAGCTTAATCCACTTGTTAACTGCATTTGCAGCACAAGGTGAAGTTGAGCCAGCAAAACTGACCGAACAACCAGAAGAAACAGAAGATTCCATTGTTGCACAAACACTAGCAGGCCCAGAAGGGCCTATTATTGATAAAGAATCGCGTAATGATGTTGTATCTGATCAAGATGAAGTTGATGATCTATTATCAAGTTTGGGCTTCTAATAGGAGAGTACTGCATGAGCTTTGAAGTCGATGAAGATATTTTACAAGACTTTTTAGTAGAGGCCGGAGAAATCCTTGAGCTTTTATCTGAACAGTTAGTAGAACTGGAAAACAACCCAGATGATACTGAACTACTAAACGCAATATTTCGTGGTTTCCACACTGTAAAAGGTGGCGCCGGCTTTTTGGCAATGACAGAGCTTGTTGATGCATGTCATGGTGCTGAAAACGTGTTTGATTTATTGCGCCAAGGTGTAAGAACAGTTAACTCTGAATTAATGGATGTAATTTTACAAGCACTCGACACCATTAATGAAATGTTTGCCACAATTAAAAATCGTGACCAACCAGAACCTGCTGATCCAGAGTTACTTGCAGTCCTTCATAAACTTGGACAACCACCGACGGCAGAAGAGCTTGCTGGCGATTCTGTAGTTGAAGACACAGCCCCTGTTGAAACTCCCTCGGTAGAACCTGTAGCTGAGCAGCCAAGCAATGATGCGGAAGAAGATCCGTTTGCTTTTGATGAATTATTTAGCGGCCCAGATAGCAGTAGCTCAGACTCTCAGATTGATGAAATAACTGAAGATGAATTCGAAAGCTTACTTGATGAGTTACATGGTAAAGGTCAAGCTCCACAAGAAGAACAGTCCTCATCAAGTGATAATGATGTCAGTGGCGATATAACTGACGATGAATTTGATAGCTTATTAGATGAGCTTCATGGTGTTGGTAGTTTTGGCGAAGTTACTCAAAGCGCCCCAAGTACACCACAGCAAGCACCATCGGCTCCTGTGGCTTCACAAAATAACGACTCAAGCGCGAGCGATGATGAAATAAGTGACGATGAATTTGAAGCTTTGCTAGATGAATTACATGGCAAAGGTGCACCTAAATCGTTAGAAACATCGGCTCCAGAAAGTAAACCTGAGCCAGTAGCCGCAAATAAGCCTGCGCCTGCTGCGCCAAAACCTGAGCCTAAACCGGTACCAAAAGCAGAGCCTGCAAAGCCGGCACCTTCTCCACAGCCAGCTAAGACAGCGCCGCCTAAAAAAGCAGCGCCTCCACCGGCGGAGACAACAGTACGTGTTGATACCAAACGTTTAGACCAAATAATGAATATGGTTGGTGAATTGGTACTTGTGCGAAATCGTTTGGTAAGCTTGGCAACAAACTCTGACAGCGAGGCTATGGGTAAAGCTATTTCTAATTTAGATGTAGTGACTGCTGATATCCAAGGTGCGGTAATGCAAACACGAATGCAGCCAATTAAAAAAGTGTTTGGCCGTTTCCCCCGTGTAGTACGAGATTTAGCACGAACGCTGCAAAAAGATATTAATTTATTACTTGTTGGTGAAGACACCGATTTAGATAAAAATTTAGTGGAAGCATTGGCAGATCCACTCGTGCATTTAGTGCGCAACTCAGTGGATCATGGTATTGAAATGCCAGATGTTCGTGAAGCATCGGGTAAACCTAGAACCGGTACTGTTACTTTATCAGCGTCTCAGCAAGGCGACCATATCCTGCTTACCATCCAAGATGATGGTGCCGGTATGGATGCTGAAAAGCTTAAAAAGATTGCGATTAGTAAAGGGGTGCTTGATCACGATCAAGCGAGTCGCCTTTCTGATACTGAAGCGTATAACCTTATTTTTGCACCTGGTTTTTCAACTAAAGAAGAGATCTCAGATATTTCTGGCCGTGGCGTTGGTATGGATGTGGTTAAAACAAAAATCACTCAACTCAATGGCTCAGTAAATATTAAATCAGAGATGGGCGTAGGTACTACTTTAGAGATTAAAGTACCGCTGACACTGGCAATACTGCCTACCTTAATGGTAGTGGTAGGCGAACAAACCTTTGCGTTGCCGCTGGCGGGTGTAAGTGAAATATTCCATTTAGATTTAACAAAAACCAATGTGGTTGATGGTCAGCTTACTATAATTGTTCGTAAAAAATCGATTCCGTTATTCTACCTTGAACATTGGCTCATCAAAGGGGCCGATAGAGGTCAGCGAAAAGCACAAGGTCATGTGGTTATTGTACAAATAGGAACTCAAAAAGTGGGTTTCGTTGTTGACTCGCTTATTGGTCAAGAGGAAGTGGTAATTAAGCCTTTAGACGCATTACTTCAAGGTACGCCTGGTATGGCAGGTGCAACAATCACCTCTGATGGTGGCATTGCACTGATATTAGATGTGCCAAGTATGTTAAAGCATTACGCTGGATAATTAAAAGTAGGCATATATTTTATGCCTACCCATTCATTGAATAAGAGAGCGAAATGGCTGTTAAAGTTTTAGTAGTTGATGATTCAAGCTTTTTTCGCCGCAGAGTGAGTGAAATTCTTGAACAAGACAGCGGCATTGAAGTTATAGGTTTCGCTGTAAATGGTCGAGAAGCTGTCGATAAAACAGCTCAATTACGACCTGACGTGATCACCATGGATGTTGAAATGCCGGTGCTTGATGGTATTAGCGCGGTCAAAGAGATCATGGCGAGTAACCCCACTCCTATTTTAATGTTCTCCTCGTTAACACGCGCAGGCGCATCTGCCACCTTAGATGCACTTGATGCCGGCGCGATGGACTTTTTACCGAAAAAGTTTGAAGATATTGCTCGTAATAACGACGACGCAATAAAGCTATTACAAAATAAAGTTAAAGAAATAGGCCGCCAGCGAATTGGTAGAATTACCAGAGCGCCTGCTGCTCCAAGTATTAAACCAGCGCCAAGCACTTCTGAGCGCTTTGCTAATAAGCCTATAGTGCAACCTGATCGTAGCTTTAAAAGCGCAAACCCAACGCCTTCTAGTAGCGCATCAACACGTGCTAGTGGTAAGCAATATCAATTAATTGCTATTGGCACATCAACAGGTGGCCCGGTTGCACTACAAACTATATTGACTCAGTTACCTGCTAATTTCCCACACCCAATACTACTCATACAACACATGCCAGCAGCATTTACACCTGCGTTTGCAACCCGATTAGATAGCTTGTGTAAAATTAAAGTAAAAGAAGCACAGCAAGGCGATAGACTGCAACCAGGCTGTGCTTATTTAGCGCCAGGCGGTCAGCAAATGATGGTAGAAGGGCGAGGTTCAAACAGAACATTACGCGTATTTGAAGATAAAAATGAACGAGTTAGCTATAAGCCTAGTGTGGATATTACCTTTGCTAGTGTAGCAAAAGCGTATCAAGGCGATGTACTTGCCATTATTTTGACTGGTATGGGCGCAGATGGTCGTGACGGTGCTCGCATGCTTAAACAAACTGGCGCTACAATTTGGGCTCAAGATGAGAAAAGTTGTGTTGTATATGGTATGCCGCAAGCAGTAGCTAGTGCTGGGTTAGCAAATGAAAGCATAGGCCTTCATGATGTGGCGGTGCGCTTAAAAAGAGAGGTTGGCTTTGGATAAGCTTTCTATTTTAGGGTTATTGGTTGCATTAGGTGCTATTGCAATCGGTTATTCTTTAGAGGGAGGTGTGGTATCTGCGCTGTTTAATGGGCCAGCACTAATTATTGTATTAGGTGGCACATTGGGGGCGGTGATGCTGCAAACATCAGCCAATACTTTTAAGAAAATGCTCAGTATTACTCATTGGGTTTTTGTTACTGATGACCACAATATTGAAGATGCCATTGAGCAAGTCAAGCGCTGGTCGCACAAAGCTCGCCAAGAAGGCTACTTAGCGCTAGAAAACGAAGCGCTTACTCACTCTGATCCCTATGCCACTAAAGGGCTGAGTTTATTAGTCGATGGTTGCTCAGATCAAAAGCTTCGCGATACCCTTGAAATAGATTTATTACTTGAACGAGAACGATTGCTTGAAGCTAGCCGTGTATATGAAGCGATGGGAGGCTACAGCCCGACTATCGGTATCCTAGGTGCTGTACTTGGATTGATTCAAGCTATGTCGTTTATTAATGATCCTGAGCAATTAGGAACGGGCATTGCCACGGCATTTATTGCTACTATATATGGTGTAGGTTTAGCTAATTTACTATTTTTGCCCATGGCCAACAAACTAAAGCAACGTGTTGAGCAAAAAATGCTTTACCATGAAATGCTAGCTGAAGGCGTTATTGCCATTAGCCAAGGTGAAAGCCCTATTAATATAGAATTAAAGCTTGAAGCTTACCGCGTCGAACGTCCTATTTTACAGGCCCATTAGCGGTTATGTTGCGCCGTCGCTTACGTCATCAAAACACTAAAAGCCAACACACTGAGCGTTGGCTAGTTTCTTATGCAGATTATATGACCATTATGTTCGCATTTTTTGTTGTATTGTATGCCATTGCAATAAACAAAGAAGACAATATACAAGTACTATCTGATTCCCTGGAGCATGTTTTTGATAAGTCAGCGAAACAATTTTCTCAGCAAGGTAAAGGGGTTAACGGCGACGCTTTGTTGCTTGAAAGAGTGACTCCAGAGGCTGAGGTTTTATATGGCGAAAGTATTCAAAAACAAGAACAAGGACCGGTATTGCTCGATGGTCAAAGTGACAATAGTAATATCAGTCAACGTCACTTAGGTAAGCCACTCGATAGTTTATTAATTAAGCTACAATCGTCACTTATTGATGAAATACGAAGTGGTGAGGCAAGTTTAGAGCTCAGTCAAGATTGGTTGGTTATTGAGCTTAATTCAGGGCTGTTGTTTGCCAGTGGAAGTGCTGTTGCGCATAATCAAGCCAAAGAAGTCGTAAAAAAGATTGAAGCAATAATCGCACCTGTCGATAATTATATAAGAGTGCGAGGATACACAGATAACGAAACCATTCGCAATGAAATATTTCGCTCTAATTGGGAGTTGTCGGTGGCACGTGCAACATCAATATTAGTTGAATTAGAGCGCTTAGGTATTCAATCTGCGCGCATGGCAATTGAGGGGTACGGCCAATATTCACCTTTTGCAGATAATGATACCGAAGCTGGGCGGGCTGAAAACCGCAAAGTGGTGATTGCGCTTTCTAAATACGGCTTGGTTTCAGAGTCATCGAATGAGGCTACTGAGCAGCAAGTTTCTGAAGCAGCTAAACCAACTGAAGTTGAGCTACCTACTCAAGACGATACAATAAAAATAATTCGCTTAGAGCATGGTGGTATTCGTGTTACCACGCGTAATGAACAGTAATTAGGATGTAATGTGAAAATCTGGACAGTAGCCAATCAAAAAGGAGGGGTAGGCAAAACCACTACAGCGGTTAGCCTTGCTGGGATCCTTGCGCTTCAAGGCAAGCGAGTTTTACTGATTGACACCGATCCTCATGCATCATTAACTTATTACTTTGGTATTGATTCAGAAGATTTAGAGGTTAGTGTTTACGATATTTTCACTCGCGGATCGAGCATGAAAAGCGAAGAAATATTGCAAGCATTATGTCCCTCAACCATAGAAAACCTTGATATTTTACCTGCCACCATGGCAATTGCTACACTTGACCGTAGCATGGGTAATAAAACGGGGATGGGCCTGATTTTAAAAAAATCATTGGCTAAAATTAGCGAGTATTACGATTACGCAATTCTAGATTGCCCGCCCGTTCTAGGGGTGCTTATGGTCAATGCCCTAGCTGCTTGTGAAAGAGTGTTGGTGCCAGTACAAACTGAGTTCTTAGCGCTCAAGGGGCTTGATAGAATGATGCGGACTATGGAGTTAATGCAAACCTCGCAAGCGAAAAGCTATGAATATACTATAATTCCAACTATGTATGATAAGCGTACCAAAGCGTCACTTGAGGCCTATAAAACATTACAAGATACGTATAAAGAAAAAGTATGGCCAGGTGTTATTCCTGTTGATACTAAATTTAGAGATGCGAGTTTAGCGCAAAAAGTGCCTATTGATTTTTGCCCTAATGCGCGTGGAGTCTATGCTTATAAAGCATTGCTTGAATATTTAATAAAACAAGGTTAATAAATGAGTAAGCAATTATTTGCTAATGAAAAAGTAGTCACTCAGTATTTAGGGGCGTTATTATCTGATGACGCACCAGCGAAAGACCTTGAGCCTGTTGCTAAATTGCTTGAGCAGGTAGCTTATGAAGAGCAAAAAGAGCAATCACTGCAGGTTGAGCCTGTAGTTGAGCCGGTTGTTGAAGTTGAAAAGCTCAATGAGCAGGTAACAAATGTAGAAATAGAATCTCACCAAGCGCAGCAGCTTGAAACTGAAAATGATATAGCACTCGGTAATGAAGCTGAATACTTTGATGGTGAATTTCAGGCATTATTTTTTGAAGTGGCTGGGCTCACTTTAGCCGTGCCATTAAAAGCGTTAGGCGGTATACATGAGCTTGGAGAAGTGAATCATTTATTTGGTAAACCTAAGTGGTTTAAAGGTGTCATGATCAATCGAGAAGAAAAGCTCAATGTTGTTGATACCGCGCGCTGGGTTATGCCCGAAAAATACGATGAACAGTTAGAAGCGTCTTTAAATTATCAATATCTAATCACTTTAGGTGATAGCAAGTGGGGTTTATTAGCAGAAAAACTAATAAATAACATTACATTGAGTAAAGAAGATGTAAAATGGCGTACAAATAACAGTAAGCGCCCATGGCTTGCTGGAGTAATTAAAGAAAAAATGTGTGCTTTAATAGATGTTAATAATTTAAATGCACTATTAGAGAAAGGCTTAGATAGCCGTCACAAGTAATGACCATTACGAGGTAAGAGCATGAGTGAAGATAAATTACTGTCAGCTAAAAAAAATGCAGATAATAATGATGAAATTTTGCAGTGGGTTACATTTAAGTTAGAAGATGAAACCTATGGCGTGAATGTAATGCAAGTGCAAGAAATACTGCGTTACACCGAAATTGCTCCTGTTCCAGGTGCGCCTTCTTATGTAATTGGTATTATTAACTTACGTGGTAATGTTGTTACCGTTATTGATACTCGCTCTCGCTTTGGTTTACCTGATATTGAAGCGACCGACAATTCACGTATTTTGATTATTGAAGCTGAAGAGCAAGTGATTGGTATTTTAGCCGATAGCGTTTCTGAGGTTGTGTACTTACGTAGCTCTGAAATTGACAGTGCGCCAAACGTAGGTACTGAAGAAAGTGCCAAATTTATTCAAGGTGTATGCAACCGCGATAATGAGCTGCTTATTCTAGTTGATTTAAACAAGCTACTTAGTGATGACGAATGGGATGAGTTAAGCGATATATAAGCTTCTCTACATAAAATTATGTTATTACTTGGTATTGCAATTGCGGGTTTGGCATTTGGGCTATTCTCGCTGCTGTTAATTGTGATGTTTAAAAAGCGTTATGCGAATGAGCTTGGCGCACAATTACAGCAATTTAAAGATTCATCAGAGCAGATTAATATTTTACGTAGCGAAGTCTCTGAGTTACGAACTGGGTTAATGAGTATTGGTAAACGAGTGCTTGAGGTAGAACAACAAAACCAAGAGCTGATACAGCAACAAGCAGCTCAAAAATACGATGACCCTGATGCTAAAATATACTCTCGAGCAGTAAAAATGGTTGAGCTAGGTGCTGATTTAGATGAGGTTATTCGCGAGTGTGAATTACCCCGCGCCGAAGCAGAACTGTTATTTTCTTTACACAAACAAAAAGGCGCTTAGCGCCTTTTTTGTTTTTATCATATTGGCTCATGCTTTTATATTGAGCTTTCCTTGAAAGTCCTGCCATCCGGGCGGGAATTTCCCTCTTACCACATATGAAAAAGCAATCAGTTCAGCAATAACAAAGTAAAGCTCTTTAGGGATCTCTTCGCCAAGCTCTAATTTCGAAAGTGTATTTGCAAGTGCTTCATCCTGATGGATTAAAATACCTTTATCTTTAGCTAGGGCAATAATTTCATCCGCCAATTCTCCAAACCCTTTAGCGCTTACGGTGGGTGAATTACCCGTTTCGTAGAGCAGTCCAATTGCTGAATTGTTTTTAAATGAATCCGTCATGGCTAAACCTTAATATTTATAATGGCATGGGATTGGTAAAATGCTTGATGGTTGTCATCTGCGCGTTTCAAATTAAGATCGCCGACTTGTAAGCCCTGTTTTGCTAGTTTTGAGCGTAAATTATCAAGGTGTGGATGAGCCAACGCGCTCACAGCTTGAGTGGACGCTAATAACTGACAATCTAATGCTTTGTCCATCAACTCTGCGGTTATTTGCAGCTTACCTAGTTCAGCATAATCAAAATTTAATCTTACAAACCACACGTTTTTATCCGCTAATTTGTCATTGTTTGGCTTTTTATATTGTCCTAACGATATTTCTGTTTGTGCCGCCTCTGGTGGCAGTTTCATAGGCAATAAAAACTGCACTAAGGAGTTAGTGTCAGGCTGCTGGCTCAAAACGGGAGCTTGCACTTGGCTTAAGGTGTTTTTAATTTGTGTTAATTCACCTGCTAATGCTTGCACTTGTGGTTGCTGTAACTGTTCTAATAACTTATTGGTATTATTACCGGTCTTGAAGCTTGGTAATAAAACCTGAAGTAGGGCCTCTAAACCGCTTTGATTATTAATGCTAACGGCAGTTGGGTTTTGGTTAATAATCGGTGCAGCTAAAATGCTTAATGAAAGTTGTTCTACACCTCGATTAAACGAGCTCTGCAAAGTGTCACTGGTTAGTTGCGTCGGCTTTATAGTGCTGAGTATTTCACGTTGTATGGTGGTCGGGTGTAAATTACTTTCTGACAATATACGGTTAAAAGCTTGATTAACCAAGCGGTTTAAGTCAGTACCCTGATCTGCCGCCTTAGTTACGATAGTGTTTAGTTGGCTGCTTAGAACGTGTTTGCTTGCTTCTTTTTGCTCTATTGGAGCGGTTGCGGTTTGCTTTAAAACGGTTGCTAATAATAGCTTTTCCAGCGGTTGTAAATGATTAACGGCTGCTAAGGATCGATTAGCTGTTTGTGCTGATTGGGTAACAACAGGGTGCAAGTCTACGGATGTTGATAACGTCCGCTGTTGCCATAAAGAGATACTGGTTTTTAGCTGCTGGGTTAGTTGCACTAAAGGGGGGGCAGTTCCTAAAGGGCTTTTTAATTGCGTAATGTCTATTTTTTGCGTTGGTGTAAGCCATTTTTGTTGTTCATTAACAACATTTGGTTTTTGAGATACGTTTAATGCAGTGGTAAATGGCTTGCTTTCAAAATGTTTTACTGCATCTAAAATACGCGTTTTAAAATCAGCAAAACTGCTTTTTAGCCATGATTGAATTGGACTATTAACGGTACTAAGTGGATGAGGCTTAATTTTTTGCGAATCGATAGCAACTTGCGGTTGCTGTGACAGCATCTCATTAAATGGTTTGCTAAATGAGTTTTTAAGCTCCACGGTTATATTTTGATAAGCGGTTTTAATTAATAGTTTATCTGCTTGACTGCTAATAGTTACCTTAGTCGGCGCTGTGGGTAGTTCAGATAACTGTTGATGGCTTAAGCTAATATTTAACGAGCTTTTTGCGGTATTTTGAGTTAGCACCGCAAACTTGGGCATTGCATGAAGCTGAGCATGACCTAAATTGTTAGCAACTAATTGTGTTAGTTTTGCCTGGCTTAAAGGTTGAGAATGTACAATGTCAGCAAAACGATTAATGATATTTAGCCGTGTACCTTTGCCATCAGTCTCAATTATGCCTTTTAATAAGGGTTCTTCGGCCAGTAATTGCGCTATTTGTTTATTAATGGCGATGCTGGCATTAAATTTTTCAATCACCAGTTTTGGCGTTGGCTTTAAAGTAACTTGTATCGATAGCGGGTTGTTTTGAATATCACTTTGAGTGTTAATAAAGTTTAAAAACCGCTGTAACTGTTCTGGTTGTTTAATTGATAAGGTACTGTTGTTAGGAATAATGGTTAAGCTTTTACCATCTGCACTTAGCTGTATGTTAGCGCTTGCTATTTTTTCAACATTTGTCGGTGCATCATTAACAGTGAGCCGAATTGTTTGCCAATGCTTATTCATAAATACATCAAGCGTCACTGAATCTTTAGAAAACTGAATGTTTTTTGCTGCTAGTACTTCAGGCGGCAGTATTGGTAACGCAGTTTTACCCGAATCGGTTGTTTGATTACTAACCTGTGGGTTAGTCACTGTAATGTGCGTTGGTGTATTCATTATTTTATATCAAGTTTTCTGTATTTTAAGTAAATCGATTCTAAAGCAATATTCGTATTACCCTATCATTATGGTAGACTTACCGCTAATTTTTGGCAGAGAGAATCGTCATCTTGTTACACATTAAGTCCGTTACTTGTATCAAGCAAGAGCGTTGTTTGTTTGATGAACTTAATTTTAGCCTTAAAAGCGGTCAAATCATGCAGTTAGCTGGTCCTAATGGGGCTGGTAAAACATCATTATTGCGCATTATTGCCGGTTTTTCGCTGCCTGACGAAGGTGATATTTTATACCGTAATCAATCTATCAAAAAATATTATGACGAATACGCCAGAGACTTATTATTTATAGGCCATAAAACCGGAGTTAATGTACAACTTAGTGCACTTGAAAATGTAGCACATTGGTTGGCTATTAATGGTTATGTAAATACACCTGATTTATATCCTTTGTTAAGTAAGTTAGGTTTGGTAGGGCTGGAAGATGTGCCCGTAAGAACATTATCGGCAGGTCAGCAAAGACGGGTGGCTTTAGTTCGTTTGTGGTTATCTGAAGCCAAGTTATGGATTTTAGATGAACCTTTTACAGCGCTCGATAAAAGTGGGGTTGCCTTTTTGCAGCAACGCTTTACCGAGCACTTATCAAAGGGGGGCGCTATTTTGTTAACAACACACCAAGACCTAACCACCCACTTTAGTGACTTACAGACCTTGACTTTGGAGTACCGCCACTAATGACAAGACAGCACTCATATTGGCAGTTATTTGTCGCGGTATTTAGCAAAGACGTTAAGCTCGCTTTTCGTCAGCGCGCTGAAATAGTTAATCCTATCTTGTTTTTTTTAATTGTTATCTCGTTATTTCCACTAGCGATAGGGCCAGAACCTGGGTTGTTATCAAGAATGGCACCGGGCATTATTTGGGTTGCGGCTTTATTATCAACCATGCTTGGACTCGATAAGCTATTTAGAGATGACTATAACGATGGCTCTTTAGAACAACTCATTGCTTCCTCTTACCCTTTATCATTAACCGTATTAGGTAAAGTTGCGGCTCATTGGGTGATCACCGGTTTACCGCTAGTGCTAATGACGCCTTTATTTGCTTTACTACTAAATTTAGAAACGACGGCCCTAATGGCCACGTTATTAACGCTATTATTAGGAACTCCTCTATTGAGCTTTATTGGCGCCATAGGAGCAGGCCTAACGGTGGGATTACAAAAAGGCGGTATTTTAATGAGTTTACTCGTTTTGCCTTTGTATATCCCGGTTTTAATTTTTGCAACTTCCGCTATTGATACCAGTACTATGTCGCTGGATTACAGTGGTCAGCTTGCAATCCTAGGTGCCATGTTAGTCGTTGCGATTATTAGTGCGCCAATTGCCATATCATCAGCATTAAAAGTGAGTGTAAGTTAATATGTGGAAGTGGTTACATCCGTATGCGAAAGCAGAGCGAGCATATCAATTATGCAATACTCTACTGCCATATTTTGCAGTAGTTACGGTCGTTAGTATGATTGTTGGTTGGGTTTGGGGATTAGGTTTTGCCCCTGCTGATTACCAACAAAAAGACAGTTACCGTATTATTTTTATTCACGTGCCCTCCGCTATTTTATCTATGGGCGCATATTCATCAATGGCGATTGCTGCCATTGTTGCCTTGGTATGGCAGTTACGTAATGCCGAGCTTGCGGTAATTGCAATCGCGCCTGTTGGTGCGTGTATGACAGCAATTGCTTTAATTACTGGTGCTGCATGGGGTAAACCAATGTGGGGCGCGTGGTGGGTATGGGATGCTCGGCTGACTTCTGAACTTATTTTATTATTTTTATACTTAGGGGTGTTGTCTTTGTACCATGCCTTTGAAGATAAAAAGTCAGCCGGTCGCGCCGCGTCTATTTTAGCTATTGTTGGAGTGATCAACTTGCCTATCATCCACTTTTCGGTGGAATGGTGGAATACCCTGCATCAAGGGGCGAGCATCACTAAGTTTAACCGCGATGCGGTTGACCCAAGTATGTTTTGGCCGTTAATGATTAATATTTTAGCCTTTGCCGCGTTTGTTGGTACTGTGACTTTAATTCGTCTTAAAAATGAAATTTTACACCGTGAAAAGCACCGCCCATGGGTGCGACAGTTGTTAACTAAGGGGTAATTATGCAGTTTGACTCGTTTTCAGATTTTATTGCAATGGGAGGCTATGGCTTTTATGTATGGCTTTCTTTTGGAACATGCGCATTGATTTTATTAGGTATTCTATTCAGCTCACTACGCGATAAAAAACAAATTTTAGCGTCGATTGAGCAGCAAATAGCGCGTGAAACTCGAATTAAAAATTCTAAGCAGGAGCAAACCTCGTGAACCCAAGACGTAAAAAGCGCCTTTTGGTTATTATCGCCGTACTCTTTGGTATTGGCGGATCAATTGGTTTAGTGTTGTACGCCTTACAAGAAAATATTAATTTGTTTTACACCCCCAGCGAATTAATTGATGGTAAAGGTCCTAATAAAGAAAAGCCGTTTGTAGGCCAAAAGCTGAGAATTGGCGGCATGGTTGTGCCAGGCACTGTGATCAGAAATGAACAAAGCTTAAAAGTAAGCTTTAAGCTGATTGATACGGGGCCATTGGTAACTGTACGTTATCAAGGTATTTTGCCTGATTTGTTTCGTGAAGGACAAGGGATTGTTGCGCAAGGTGTGTTAGTAGAGCCTAACGTGATTGAAGCATTTGAAGTGTTGGCCAAGCATGATGAAGAATATATGCCGGCGGAAGTTGCTGAAGCTGTAAAAGGCATTAAGCACGAAAAGCCAAAATATAACTTAGATAGTGGGAGTTAATATGATCCCTGAACTTGGTTATTTTTCTTTAACATTGGCCATGGTGCTCAGTGTGCTGTTGTGTATTTTTCCACTTTGGGGAGCACACACAGGAAACCTTCGTTTGATGCGTGCGGCGCCATCATTGGCGATTGGTCAATTTGCATTTGTTGCGTTGTCGTTCGCTGCACTTATCTATGCCAGCCTAACCGACGACTTTACTGTATCTTACGTTGCTTATCATTCAAGTAGTACTTTGCCTTGGTATTATAAAATCACCTCTACGTGGGGCGGACATGAAGGTGCTATTTTACTGTGGTTATTAATGCAAGCAGGGTGGACAGCCGTTGTTGCTATGCGTTCTAAGTCACTACCTTGGATACTTCGTGCTCGCGTTTTGGGTGTGCTTGGCTTTTTAGGTGTCGGCTTTATGATGTACACCTTACTGCTCTCAAGTCCGTTTGAGCGTTTATTGCCCTATTTTCCTGTTGAAGGGCGAGATTTAAACCCATTATTACAAGACCCAGGGATGATCATTCATCCACCATTACTTTACATGGGTTATGTAGGTCTTTCTGTGGCTTTTTCTTTTGCTATTGCCGCGCTGTTAACTGGTAAACTCGATAATACCTGGGCTAAGTGGTCACGCCCATGGACAATGACAGCATGGGGCTTCTTAACATTAGGTATTACTATAGGCAGTTGGTGGGCTTATGCAGAGCTTGGCTGGGGTGGCTGGTGGTTCTGGGATCCAGTTGAAAACGCATCACTTATGCCATGGTTAGTGGCAACTGCTTTATTACACTCTTTAAGTGTGACTGAAAAGCGCGGTGTATTTAAATCATGGACCGTATTATTAGCAATTGCTGCTTTTTCATTAAGCTTACTGGGGACTTTTATTGTTCGCTCAGGGATTATTGTCTCGGTGCACGCCTTTGCAACCGATCCGGATCGAGGGCTGTTTATCCTTGCCTTCTTAGCTATTGTTGTTGGCGGCGGCCTAGCGCTTTACGGCTTGCGTGTTTCACAGGTTAAAAGTGAGGGGCGTTATAAGTTTGTCTCTCGTGAAGTGGCACTTTGGCTAAATAATATTTTCCTAGTGGTTGCTACCTTAATTGTACTATTGGGTACTTTATTACCTATGGTGCACAAAGAAATGGGCTTAGGCAGTATTTCTATTGGCGAACCTTTCTTTAATAAAATGTTTGCCATTCTACTGGTGCCATTTGCGATTTTAATGGGCATAGGGCCATTTTTGCGCTGGAAGCAAAATAAATGGGCGTTTTTACAAAACAAAATATTTGCTGGCGCACTAGTCAGCGTCGTTATTACTTGTGCGTGGCTGTTTAGCAGTTATGAAGTAGTTACGCCGCTCACTCTGTTAGCAACTACGTTAGGTGTATGGATATTTATTGCTACCTTTATCGACCTTTACACCAAGGCTGCTGTTCATGGCTCACTTAAGCTCGGCATCAAACGCTTAGGTTTAAGTTATTGGGCTATGGTGCTTGGCCATGTTGGTTTGGCCTTTGTTATTGCCGGTATTACGCTTACTTCGGCGTATTCAGTTGAGCGTGATGTATCAATGAAGCCTGGTGATAGCGTACAGCTAAATCAGTATCAATACCGTTTTGAAGGCGTGAAGACAATTCGTGGTGCAAACTATAGCGGTCATGCGGGTGTGGTAACAGTACTAAAAGAAGACACAACAATTGCGCGTCTCTATGCAGAAAAACGCCGATACGACATTGGTATGCAGTTTATGACTGAAGCTGCAATAGATGCTGGGTTTACTCGCGATTTATACCTCGCCCTTGGAGAGCAATTAAGTGAAGGGGCATGGTCATTACGTATTTATCACAAGCCGTTTGTGCGTTGGATGTGGATCGGTGGTGTTTTGATTTCACTTGCTGGGTTTGTGATTTTATTTGATAAGCGTTATCGCGCTTCACCTCGCAAAGATGAATTAGAGGGGGCGTTATGAATCGCAAATTGATGGCAATAGTCCCTTTATTAATTTTTATCTTTATTTGTGTGTTTTTATACCAAGGGTTGTTTGCTAACCCTCGGGAAATACAAACAGGGCGCATTGGTCAAACCGTACCAACATTTAACTTGCCTGATTTAATGCAAGATAATAAACGTTGGACTGATGAGCAGTTAAAAGGTGACGTGTATTTATTAAACGTGTGGGGCACATGGTGCCCAACGTGTTTAGCTGAGCTTGATTATTTAACTAAGCTTCGTGAACAAGGCATTAAAATTATCGGCTTGTATTATGTTCAAAGTTACGATGCCGATTTTGATGGCCCGTTTGATATGCAAGCACTGCGTGACGATGTGAGTAATATGCTTGCGCGCGCCGGTGATCCGTATCAGTTTAATATTTTAGATTTAGAGCGCTCTTTGGCGTTAGACTTGGGTGTGTCTGGAGCACCAGAAACATTTTTAGTTGATAAAAATGGCACTATTTTGTTACACCACACCGGTGATATAAACCCTCGAGTTTGGCGCGCTAAGTTTGCGCCTCTTATGCAGGAGCTGCAGCCATGAGATTGTTTTTATTAACCCTTAGCTTATTTATTAGTTTAGCAGCGTTTGCTCAGCAAGATCGTTATCAGTTTGATAGCAATGAACAAGCGATTCGTTTTGAAGAGCTAACTAAAGAATTACGCTGCCCTAAATGTCAAAATCAAAACATTGCTGATTCAGATGCCGTAGTTGCAAAAGACTTGCGTGATCGTGTATTGGCGTTAGTAAAAGATGGTAAAAGCAAAGATGAAGTCATTGACTATATGATTGACCGCTATGGCTACTTTGTTCATTACGATCCACCAGTAACGCCGGCTACGTTAATTCTGTGGGTGTTACCAGTACTCATTGTAATAATAGGCTTTGGTTTTATTGTTATTCGCCAACGTAAAGCGTCGGTAAAACAAACATGGAGTGACGCTGATGAAGTGATGCTCAATAAGTTGATTAAACAAAATAAACGTCAGGAGCAAAGTTAAATGATTTTAATGTGGGCGTCTTTTGCTTTACTCACACTCATTGCATTGCTGTTTATTATTGTGCCTTTTTTAAAAAAAGAGCGCGTAGTAACTATTACTCACAACGCTAATGCACAGCTTATCAGCATTTATGAGCAGCGTTTAGTTGAACTGCAGGCTGATTTAGACAATCAACGTATAGACTCGCAAAATCATAACGAGGCTATTATTGAGCTAAAACGTCGTTTGCTTAATGAATTATCGCCAGAAAAGTCACTAAACAGTCGTGGTGATAACCGTATATTTGCTTTAACAGGGGCAGCGTTTTTAATTGCATTAGCAGGTATATTTTATGCGATGACAGGCAGCCAACAACAAATTTCGGCGTGGCATGATGCAATGGACAACTTAGCCGATTATGGTCAACGTGCCGTAATGCAAAAAGGTGAGCCGTTATCTAAAAATGAACTTCAAGCGTTTGCATTGGCACTGCGTACAAAGTTAAGTCAAAGCGGTGATGATGAAGTAGCTTGGATGCTGTTAGGGCGTGTCGCTATTATGCTTAATGAGTTTGACATGGCAAAACAGTCATTTGATAAAGCATTGTCAATGAACCCTGATAATATGCAAGCCTTGGTGAGCTACTCGCAGGTATTACTACTTGAGGGCAGTGATGAGAATATGACTCGCGCAGCGGGTATGCTCTCTAAAGTGCTACAAGCCCAGCCAAATAATCTCGATGCGATTTCGTTACTTGCGCTGATTGCCTTTGAGAGAAAGGATTGGGTACAGGCAAAAGCTGCATTTGAGGTACTTCTTGCCAGTATGGACGAGTCAGATACGCGTTATGCTATGATTTCTGAGCGCATCAGTGAAATCGATGGTCAAATAGCTCAGAAAAGCGAGCTGAATAATCACGAGCTGCAAGTTGTTCAAGGAATTCAGGTCACGGTTAAGGTTGACGAGCAACTCGAAGATAAACAGCCCAGTAACGGTATTTTGTTTGTGTTTGCTAAAGCTTCTGAAGGTTCACCAATGCCTTTAGCCGTTGTTAAACTGACTGACTATAGCTTTCCAATCACCGTTGAGCTCAGCGACGAGAACGCCATGATGGCAGGGCTAAATTTATCCAGTGCTAATGAAATTGTTATTTCTGCGCGTATTTCTAATGATGATTCAGTGATGCCAAGTACTGGTGAGCTTGAAGGCCACTCTGAAGTACTGCTTCGTAAAGATGTGCGACAAGTGCAACTGAACATTGATACATTAATACCTTAAGGATTTGAGATGTTAAAACAAGGCTTACTTTTATTATGTTTACTCACCTTATCGGGCTGTGCTCAAGTGCCCGAGAGTAAATATGATGAGCGCGATCCCTTACAAAGTGTAAATAGACCCATTTATGACTTTAATATGGACGTACTCGATACCTATATTTTAAGGCCAGCAGCAGTGGGTTATATCACTGTTACACCGCAGCCTGTTCGTCGTAGTATTGTGCACTTTACCGATAATATTACTGCACCCGTTGATATTATAAATGCCGGCCTGCAAGGAAAACCAAGTAGTGCTGGAATTAATTTTGCACGTTTTTTAGTGAATTCAACGGTGGGTGTATTTGGCATATTTGATGTAGCCAGCTCACTTGGGCTTGAAGTAACTAGCGAGGACTTTGGCCAAACGCTAGGTGTGTGGGGAGTGGGTGATGGTGCTTATTTAATGATCCCAGCAATGGGGCCATCTACCGCGCGTAACTTAACTGGTGATGTAGTTGATAATGTTGTACTGCCTGAAATAGCACTGACTACACCACAAACTATTTTAGTGTTTGCACTAAAAGCAGTTGAAGCGCGTGCGTCATTAATGGCTCAGGAAGGGTTATTAAATGATTCGTTAGACCCCTACTTGTTTATTAAAGACATTTATTTTCAGCGTCAATTATACGAGTTATTTGATGGTAACCCGCCAATAAAAGAAGAGCCTGAAGATTTTGATGAGGATTTCTTAGAAAGCCTTTAATAAAAATAAAAACGCCAGCAGATGCTGGCGTTTTGTTTATGGGTATTAAAGATATTTTAGCTATCGATCATCACTCGCATTTGCTCACTAACCCAGTTGAGTGCTTCGTGATATGCATCAGGCACTTCATCGCCTAAGTTTAATTGCTGGGCTTTATCGTTCGCAGCTTGCCAATCACCATGCTCATACAGAGTGACTAAGTTTAAGTATTCAGCAAGTAGTCCTTCATTTTTTAACAGCGCTGTTTTTATCTCATTAGACAAAGGTAATTTAAGCATTACGCTGTCCATTTCTTCATCTAATATCGCATCCATAAGCGACATCATGCCGGTTAAGAACGCCATACCTGTATCTTTAAGTTTGCCATGTGAAATAGCTAACAACTCACAAAAACGCGCCCGTGTTAACGACAGTCTAATAAGTTCCAATGGCTTATCTGCAGATACTTGTGCTGCAAACAATAAAGAGAGCAGTTTTTTTATTTCAGCAGCCCCTAGTACAATTAGTGCTTGTTTTATAGTGTTTATTTCAGAGCGGCGGGTAAATGCCGCTGAGTTGGAATAGCGCAAGAGTTTGTAAGATAAGTTAACATCACGCTCAAATACATCGGTGATCTTCTTAAGATCCATTTCTACACTGGATGTTTCATAGAGCAGTTCAGCCAGTGCCATGCCAGATGGCGGTAAGGCTTTACTTTGCACCATCTCGGGTTTTGAAAAGAAAAAGCCTTGAAAGTACTCAAAGCCCAACTCAAAAGCTTGGTTGTAAAGCTCGTAAGTTTCAACTTTTTCTGCGAGTAACTTGATATGTGGGTAAGGTTTTAAGTCTTCAATGATCGTTTTAACGGTTTCCATATCGCACTTTAAAAAGTCAACTTTAATGATATCAATAAACGGATAAAAGTGACGCCATACCGGTTGATGCGCATAGTCATCTAGGGCGAGTGTGTACCCTTTCTCTTTTAGGTCTTTAACTATTGCTAGCAGACGTTTTCCTGGCTGAACGGTCTCTAGTATTTCAATCACAACCCCGTTTTTGTTTAATAGCGTGGGGTAGCCTTTTAATAAGGTGTCTAAGGTAAAGTTAATATAAGCGGGTTTATTATCGGTTAAATCTTCAAGACCAAAATTAAACTGGCTGCCTTCAATTAGGCGAGACGTTGCTTCGTCGCCGTCAATGTTCGGAAATACGTTATCTACTCCATCACGAAATAAAAGCTCGTAGCCAATTAGTTCCTTATTGCGATCTAAAATAGGTTGGCGAGCAGCGTAAAAATACATATAAGATTCCGAAACAGTAGAAATTGATTAACATTGTAATAATATATTGGAAAACATTCAAAATAGCATCGGTAAAATGAATTTTATTAATAAAATATCATGGCTTAGGTGATTTTTATTAATCTAAACTCATTGTTTTTTATTCTATTTGTTTTAAAAGCGAGCGAATAGATGGTTTTTTATCTACTTAAATTAGCGGGTTGGAGTTATTAGCAATTACCGTGTTATAGTTGGGTAGAAAGCTTTTATTCCAATACTGTCTTAATTATAAGATTTCAAGAGTCATTATTTGGATTACAAGCCTGTTATTACTTTTTTAAGTGGAGGCGAATTTGGAAACAGGAATGATTATTTCACTGGCATTGTACTTTATTGTAATGCTAGGAATAGGACTATACGCATATAAGCAATCTACCAGTGATATTTCAGGGTATATGCTAGGTGGTCGTAATTTAGCCCCCAGTGTAGCTGCCTTATCGGCTGGTGCATCAGATATGAGTGGTTGGTTATTAATGGGCTTACCCGGCGCAATGTATTTATTTGGGTTGAGTAAGGTTTGGATTGCAATTGGTTTAGTATTAGGTGCGTGGGCAAACTACTTTTTAGTCGCCCCAAGACTGCGTGTCTATACTGAAAAAGCCAATGACTCCATTACTATCCCCGATTTCTTTGCAAACCGTTTTGATGACAACAAAAATATCCTACGTGTTATCTCTGCAATAGTAATTATAGTTTTCTTTACCTTATACACTTCATCGGGTGTTGTTGCCGGTGGTAAGTTATTTGAAAACTCATTTCAAATGAGTTACGAAATGGGCCTATACATCACCACTGGTGTGGTAGTGGTATATACCTTATTTGGTGGATTTTTAGCGGTTAGCCTTACAGACTTTGTGCAAGGCTGTATTATGTTTGTGTCGTTGTTAGCAGTGCCAATTGCCACTTATATGATGCTTGACCAACCATTTATGGATACCTTAGCAAATGCAAATTATCAGCAGTTACTAAGCTCGCCTAAAGCAAGCGAAATTCATTCTTTAAGTATGCTTGACTGGTTTGCTGGTGGTTCTACTATTGCTATTATTTCTGCAATGGCATGGGGTTTAGGTTACTTTGGTCAGCCGCATATTATTGTTCGTTTCATGTCTATTCGTTCAGTAAAAGAAATGCCAACCATGCGTCGTATTGGTATGTCTTGGATGACGTTATCTGCTATTGGTGCGGTATTTACTGGCCTATTTGGTGCTGCATTTATGATTGAAAATCAAATGCCGATTGCCGATAAAGAAACAATTTTCTTAGTATTGGCTGAATTAATTTTCCACCCGTTAATTGCAGGTTTCTTACTGGCGGCTATTTTAGCTGCGATTATGAGTACTATCTCATCGCAATTATTGGTGTGTTCAAGTTCTTTAACTGAGGACTTTTATAAGATTTACTTAAATCGTAATGCTTCGCAAACTGAGCTGGTATTAGTAGGGCGTATTAGCGTGATACTGGTTGCGTTATTTGCAATTTACTTAGCGTATGACCGCAATAGTTCAATACTAGATTTAGTAAGTAATGCATGGGCAGGTTTTGGTGCTGCATTTGGTCCATTGGTATTGTTTAGTCTTTACTGGAAGCGTATGAACCTAAAAGGGGCTATTAGCGGTATGGTTGTTGGTGCTCTAACTGTGCTTGTATGGATTTATGCGCCTATTACTATTAATGGTGATAGCTTAAGCAGCGTGATATATGAAATCGTCCCTGGCTTTATTTTAGCAAGTATTGCTATTGTAGTAGGAAGCCTTGTAACTGCTGAGCCGAAAAAGGAAATTACTGATCTGTTTGATGAAGTTGAATCGTCATTGTAATTGATTAGCTAACGTAAAGTTTTGGTTTAAAAAAATGCCAACCAGTTTAACTGGTTGGCATTTTTTATTGACTTTTAACAATAGCAAATTGTGATGACTTACTCGCTTCTCGTTATCATTACTTAAAGACATAAAAAAACTGAATACGAATCACGAATTCAGTTTCATAAATTAGTAGTCGGCTTATAAGCTGCATTACTGTTTTTTAGATTAGCTCGCTGCTTTATCTTTTATATCAGCAACGTTATCTGACTTTGTTTTTTTAGCTTTTGCAGGTACTTCTTTAGTCCCCTTAAGTACCGCCATAAAGTCGTCTTTACTTTTCGCAATCTCAAGTGCAAGCGACTCAACTTGTTGTTCACTTAGAGGCACATCTACTTTTTCAAGCATTAGTTCTAGTGACTCGGCGATATCGAGCATTTTGTCATAGGCATCAGCTTCTTTTTTAGTAGTAAACGTCATGCGCTCGACTCCGTTTCGTTCTACAACATATTTAACAACAACAGCCATGATTTCTCCTGCTTACTTACGTGGCAATATGATTATTTTAAATCATTAGATTACTGTTTTTATGTACAGTACAAGCTTGCGCGTTATTTTGCAAGCTTTAGCCTTAGTTTATCTGCAGCTTAATTGACAATAAAGGCCAACTCTACTTTATTTATTAAGTCACTTTATAACGCGTTGCAGTAAAGGAGTCGCAAGGAGTGATTGTTACCGTTAGTGCTTAGTAACCACAACTTACTTAAAAGTGCTGGGTGTAAATAATCAACGAATGTTCATGTAGGAACACAAAAGGAAATAGTATGAAATTAATTAAAATAATCTCGTTAGCAGCTGCTTTATGTTTATTACCTATGGGTACCACCTTTGCGCAAAGCGATATGCTATCAGAGCAGATGCAATCAGCCATGGTTAATATTAATACTGCTGATTTAAAACAGTTAATTAAGTTACCAGGTGTCGGTAAGAAAAAGGCACAGGCAATTATCGACTATAGAGAAGCTAATGGTGATTTCGCATCACTTGAAGATCTAGCCAAAGTAAAAGGGGTGGGTAAAAAAATGCTAGCCAAACTTGATGGTAAGGTAACGTTTTAACGAAAAAGGGCGCTATGCGCCCTGATCAAACTGTTTTAAGGCAGCACCAAGGTGCTTTTTAGCAAAGTTAATATCTACTGGTGCTGTTAATAGCGGATAGCTCAACCCAGCTACAATCAAAAAGGGCACCAGTAACCAACCTTCGAAAAGAGTAAATATTAAAAAGAATGGGCTTAATAGCATCAGCTTTAGTATGCGTATAAAGACCCTGTCACTGGGTGATAGCATGCTTAAAGAGATAGCTATAACAGTTTGTCGTTGACGAACTTTTAAATGTTTAAGCTCATCAACTTGGCTTGAAAAAAAAGTAAACATATTAAAGTGACTTTTTAGTAATTAATCGACTGGCCACTAATATAAACAGTGTGGCGGTAAAGAGTACAAAAATAATTTCCATCCATGCTGGCATACTTAGACTGGCAAATTGCCAATCTATATTTCCGCAATCTCCTGTCGCTTCAAAAAATTGCGGTATCCAGTGATGTAACGGCATAAATTCTGGAAAATTTGGCTCAAATTCACAGCTAAATGCAAATGGGTCTGTGGTTGTTTGCATTTCAATATGCTCACGAGCTATTAGTAGCCCCCATACACTTGAAATCCCCCATGTTGTATAGGCAACAATACGTACTGCGAGATTGTTTGGTTTACTAGCTCCAATCATACCCGCAAAAAGTAGACCTAATACTGCGGTGCGTTGGTAAATACACATAATACATGGCGCTAACCCCATGTTGTATTGAAAGAAAAGTGCAGTAACTTCAAGTAGAAAAACAATCCCACTGAATAATAACCAAGGTGTACGCTGAGTACTTAGATTAGCAAGCCAGTTCATAACAAATCCGTATTTAAATAAGGGCTTAGATTATGACTTAGGATAAACAGCGGGGCAAGTAAAAGGAAAAAACGAGGGCTATGAAAGCTTGTCGTCCCTCAAAGTTAGAGATCCTGTGCTGCATGACTTCCCCTAATAGACCTACTCAGAGCCATCAAGTTAATCTGATTCATGAATAGGAAAGAGGTATAGAATAATAGTTAAAGTGTCTCGTATGAATAATAGGTGGGCATTCATATTGTGTTTAATTTCTACCAGTAAAGTTACCCTTTTAATCACATACCTAGGTGATCATACATACATCACATAAGAATCTCACACACTGAAAAAGGCCAATTTATAGCTTTTAATTAGCCATGTGAGAATCTCACACCACGCATAACGTGAGATTTTTTTTAAATATACACGTATAAGTTGAGATTTTTTTAGACGATATAGCGGTGACCTAATGTGCGTTCAGTTACTAATTATGAACCAAGCCCATGTTAGTTTCATATTTCGCAAACTTAACATCCTATAGGGATGTTCGAGGAACCTTATACAAAAGAGGTTTCATTAAAGACAATTTTTTTGATTAAGAATAATTGAAACTACTTAGCAGCAGTATTATACATTTCTGAATTTATTAGTGGTATGTTAGTAGCATATGGAGTTTTAAATACCAAAATGGTACCAACCATTTTTAAAGGGATATTACATGGAATTCATTTTTATAATCGCAGTTGTTATATTGATAATTTGGTTAATTACCAGTCCACGCTCAAATTCAAATAAAGCAAAATCTGGATCACTAGGTAATCCAAGCCCGAACATAAAAGACACTCTTGATAAGTCAGCCTCTAAGTCTTCTATATCTGATCTTCCAAATGACGAAAGCAGCCCAATAAAGTCTATTAAAATTAATAATGCATCAGTAAGTGTTGAGCTACACAAACAAACAAATGAATTAACAACTTCAAAGCAGCTTAGTCCAAAACCTCGCATCACTGTTGTTAATACAGCTCCCACAATTATAGAGCGTGCCGATAGTTCGAGAAATTCTGAAGACGATTTAGCCACATTTAATATTTTTGAGAGTAATGTATCCGAAGACACCTATATCAATAAGGGTAAACAAGCTCAATGGTTAAGCAAGGGTCAAGAAGTTACTATTCACAGTCGAAAGTTAAAAGGGTTTCTGTACGTAGGTGGGGTGATGGAATCATTGGTTGGTTATCGCTCTGAACCAGCATTAATTTGTGCAGACTTACCAGTAATATCACCACGGACTAATTCAAACGAATTCCCAACTGATGAATCTTTAGGCTACTGGCCAAGCTACGGTTTATTATCTAAAGAGTCTAGAGGTGCCTACCTTGATTGGTTAGCAACCGATAGAAGTGCGGGCAACACCCCAATAGGCTTTGTATTTTTGTACTTTTACGGATTTGAAAGATTTGTTGTTGAGAATGGTCAAGATAATAAAATTAAAGAGGAACAATTTGAAGATATTTTTGATGAAGTACTTCGTTTACATAAAGTGTTTGCTTCAAATCGCTCTTTTGCTGGTTATTCAGCAAATCTCTTAGAGTTTATGTATTTAGTTAAACCTAAATTATTTGAATGTAGAAAGCATAAATTACCAAAGACACGTCATTCACTACTTTTTAAATTACGTCTTTCAGAGCAAATCGTTGCTACAGAAAGAGTGAGTGATGAGTTAGCACTTGAGTGGATTAAAAATACAGACCAATACAATTTAAAAACCGCAGCTAGGCGCTGCGATATAGAGTTTGATTCACTTTTTAAACTTTACTACAAGCAAAAATTCCCAGAGGGAATGCAAGTGAAGCCCAATAAAACCAAATTAAACGCAGAGTACTTTGCCGCCAGCGGTGGTATCCCTAGTATTAAAATTTTACTCGACGGTTTGCCTGATCCGAGCATATTAAAAGCACCTATAAAAAAGCTTATTCCAATAGCAGATAAAGTCACTGAGGAGCTAGCTAGTTATAGCCGTTATTTAGCTAAGGCAGATACAAGCAAAGATGATTTAGCTGCATTAATGCTGTTGCCTCGTGTCATTGCTAGCAGTCAACCGTCACCATTAATCGAAAAGTTTAAAGCGTGGGCTAAGGCCATCATTTTAGAAAATGATGGGGTAACAGATGTATCTGAATTTTGGTTGCAAACAGGCTTACCAACACCGAAAGCGATAAATAAAAAAGAAGGTGAGCTCATTTATAACTTAGCGAACTTTGCTGATATTGGTATTGCGCCTGACTTACGTTACCACCATACAAAACCCAAATTAGATGGCAAACTTGTACTATTTACTCCAGGGCATGAGGAAGAATTCGTCCCTAGTCATGCGTTTAACCAAGTGGGTGTCGCACTGCGTTTAGGTGCTATGGTTGCAAATATAGATGGGGTTGTGGATGAATCAGAAAGTTCTGAGCTAGAAAAGCTAATTGCTCATGATGAAAAATTAACGGATATAGAAAAGCGATCTCTAAAGGCTTATCTTACATGGCGACTAGTTACACCATCGGATAATACGGGTTTAAAAAATAGACTTAATAATTTAGGTGTAAAAGAAATAGAATTTGTGAAAAGGTTTATTCTGTCTATTGCGCTAGCAGATGGCAATGTCGATAACAGAGAAGTAAAGCAAATCGAAAAACTCTACACAAATTTAGGACTGGATAAAGAGTCTGTTACGAGTGATATTCATCAGCTTACTACAAGTAGTCACCAGCCAGCGCCACGTAGTCAAAGCTCATCAGAGTTTAGCTTAGATGAAACAATATTAGCCCTTCATGAAAGCCAAACAACAGAAGCTAAAAACATGCTGGAACAGATCTTTACCTCAGATGAAGATGAAAGCGATTATATTGAAGTCCCAGAGCTGACAAACGAAGTTGATGGATTAGATCAGGCTCATAGTCAGTTGTTTGAAAAGCTATGCGCTAAAGCGCAATGGGGTCGCGAAGAGGTAGCCCAAATGTGTAGTGAGCTAAAATTAATGGTCGATGGTGCTATAGAAACCATTAATGACTGGTCATTTGATTTAGTGGATGCACCAGTAATTGATGACGACGGTGATATATACATTGATGAAGAAATAGTCAAAGAGATAAGGGAGTTATAACAATGGCAGCAAAAAAAATTAGATCAAAAGAGCGCGATGCAATTATACAGTCTCTTAAATCGGGTGTTACCCCAAAAGTCGGCATACAGCATATACAAGTAGGTCGTGGTAATGAGCTTAAAGCGCTCATTAAAGATATCGACAGAGTGACAGAGGGCGGCTCTGCTTTTCGGTTAATTATTGGCGAATACGGCTCAGGTAAAACATTCTTTTTAAGTGTTGTAAGAGCGATCGCATTAGAGCGAAAGTTAGTTACTGTTAATGCAGATTTATCTCCCGATCGTCGTATTCATGCATCATCTGGACAAGCCAGAAACTTGTATTCTGAGTTAATGAGAAACATGTCTACTCGTAATAAGCCTGATGGTAATGCATTGACCAGTGTGGTTGAAAAGTTTATTACCGAGGCACGAAAAGAAGCAGATAATACAAGCAAAGAAATAACCACAGTGATTCACGAAAGGCTCGCGTCTCTCTCTGAGCTTGTAGGTGGTTACGACTTTGCAAAAGTTATAGAAGCATACTGGACTGGCCATGAAACAGATAACGAGCAACTTAAGAACAACGCTGTAAAATGGTTAAGAGCAGAATATGCAACAAAAACAGATGCTCGCAAAGATCTTGGTATAAGAAGTATTATCTCAGATGCTTCGTTTTATGACTCTCTAAAGCTTATGAGTTTATTTGTAAGGCAAGCTGGCTACGAAGGGTTATTAGTTAACCTCGATGAAATGGTAAATTTATACAAACTCAATAGCACCCAAGCACGATTATCAAATTACGAGCAAATTCTTAGAATACTCAACGACTGCTTACAAGGATCGGCTGAGTACTTAGGGTTTTTACTCGGTGGTACACCCGAGTTTTTACTTGATCCAAGAAAAGGGTTATATAGCTATGAGGCGCTGCAATCTCGCCTAGCTGGCAACACATTTGCAAAACAAGCCGGTGTTATTGATTACTCATCCCCTGCATTACACTTGGCAAGTTTAACGCCAGAAGAATTATTTATACTACTTAAAAACCTTAGACATGTTTTTGCATCAGGCGATGAATCGTTATATTTAGTCCCTGACGAGTCCCTCAAAGCATTTTTAATCCATTGCAGTAAAACAATTGGAGACGCTTACTTCAGAACGCCAAGAAATACGATCAAAGCGTTTTTAGATATGCTTGCCGTGATTGATCAAAATCCAAACATTTCGTGGGGCAGCTTAATAGAAAATGTTGATATAGCAGAGGAAAAACCTTCCGATCTAGAATTAGATATTGAATCTGAAGACGATGAACTAGCTGATTTTAAGTTATGATCGACGCGCACGAAAAGCTCGATTTTCGTATTCAGCAGTGGATTTTTAAACAAGGCTGGGATCGGCTCCGAGAGATACAATGTTTAGCAATTGAGCCTATCCTATCAGGCAATACTGATGTGCTTATTAGTGCCTCTACTGCCGCAGGTAAAACCGAAGCATTTTTTTTACCTGCAATAAGTAGTATCGCAGATGAAGTAAGTGGTGTAAGCATTTTATATATCAGTCCACTAAAGGCGTTAATAAACGATCAAGACCGAAGGCTAGAAAGCTTGTCAGATTTGTTAAACATACAAGTTACACCTTGGCATGGTGATAGTCCTCAAAGTCGGAAAAATAAGCTGAAACGAAATCCATCAGGCATTATGTTAATAACGCCAGAGTCCCTAGAGTCATTATTAATAAGAGACAGTGGCTGGGTAAAGTCTGCTTTTCAGAATTTAAAGCATATAGTTATAGACGAATTTCACGCATTTATTGGCACAGAGCGAGGCCATCACTTGTTGAGCTTACTGCACCGCTTAGAACACCTTGTAGGCCGTGTAAACTCACCAATACCCAGAACGGCTTTAAGTGCGACTTTAGGTAACTTAGAAAGTGTCCCAGCATCTTTAAGACCTAATAAATCACTGTCTTGTAAAATAATAAAGCAAACGCAGTCTTCATCATCGTTAAAAATGCAAGTGAAGGGATATATTGAGAGCGCTGTTGTGGCAGATGAGACGGTTACTGCGGAGCAAGCCGTATGTAACGATTTATATGGTCTTTGCCGTGGTGGAAACCACCTAGTGTTTGCAAATAGCAGAAGTCGCACCGAAAGTATTGCGACCACTCTTGCAGAGATGTGTGAGAGCAACACTGTGCCTAACGAGTTTTTTCCACATCACGGCTCATTAGCCAAAGAAATGCGAGAATCACTTGAGGCTCGGCTTCAGCAAGATCAAATTCCCACGACAGCAGTGTGTACTATGACTTTGGAGTTAGGCATTGATATAGGCAAGGTTAACTCTGTCGTACAAGTTACTGCGCCGCATTCTATTGCAAGTTTACGGCAGCGCATGGGTCGTTCAGGTAGGCGTGGTGGCGCTAGTATTTTGCGAATGCTAATAACTGAGGCTGACCTTACAGAAAAATCGAGTATTGTAGATAAACTGCGGCTTGAATTGGTTCAATCGTTAGCGATGATACGGTTATTGGTTGCAAGTAAATGGTATGAACCAGCAGACACTTCGCTCTATCACTTTTCAACATTACTTCATCAGGTTTTAGCTCTCATCGCGCAATGGGGGGGGATAAGAGCAGATCAAATCTACGTATTACTTTGTAAAGACGGGCCATTCCAACAAGTTACTGTTACTCATTTTAAAGATTTGCTATCTCACATGGGTAAGGTAGATCTTATTACCCAGTTAGGAAGTGGTGAACTGGTTTTAGGTTTTATGGGTGAAAAAGTAACAAATCATTATACGTTTTATGCCGTCTTTAAAACTCCTGAAGAATTTAGAATTGTAACGGGTAGTAAAACACTAGGGACATTACCAGTAGATAGCCTTATTTTAGAGGGCCAACATATTGTATTTGCGGGTAAACGTTGGGTGGTTGAGCTAGTCGATACAGACAAAAAAGTGATTTCAGTACAGCATGCAAAAGGAGGGAAACCACCTAAATTTGGTGGTTCAGGGATGGCTGTACATGATGTAGTGAGACAAGAAATGCTTAAAATTCTGAAAGAAAGTGACTACAGAGTTCAAGTTGGTGAACAAAGAATTGAATTTGGTGATGCAGTTGCCCAAGCACTTTTTAAAGAGGGGGCTGACTTTTTTAAAACTGCAAAACTTGAAAGTACATATTTCTTACAGCATGGCAATACAGCCGTTGTTTTGCCTTGGGCCGGTGATAAAGTTGTAAATACACTTGTTGCAGTACTTATACACAAAGGGTTTGGAGCGGGTGCATTTGCAGGAATTATAGAAGTTGAGAATACCTTAATTGATCATGTTATCGGGGCTCTTAAAAGCTTTCGAGATGATAAAACCATATCAGCAATTGATTTAGCTGATGCTATTGCAGAAAAAACTATAGATAAGTTTGATGAGTATTTACCTCAAGAAATTCTTGCACAAGGGTATGCTGCAAGAACTTTTGATGTTGAGAAAGCACAGGTATTAGTTAAAGAATTACTCTAAGACAGCAGAAAGCTATTAATAGCAACCTCTTAGATTATTTGTAAAACAATGCACCCCCCTCTTCACAGAGGGAGGTTGAGTTGTCTGTTATTATGAAGCTCCTGCCACTTCTTCAGTTCAATTAGCTTTAAAGTTGAGTTATCTGCTTTCCAGTCAGAGGATTTGATTAATCCGCTACTAATTGCATTTTTGATGGTGTTGGGTGATATTTTGGCAATTTTTGCACATGTATCAATACTGACTGTTCTGGCTTTAGAAGATTCCAAATGACGTTCGCCTACTTTTATCAACTCATCGCGGCTAAAGTAAATTGAATCAAGGAGGCTGCTGTTACCTTGATAGTAAAATGGCAAATCCTTCAAAAATATTGCTAATAAGAGATCTGATTTTTCCATCAAGTATTGCTCGACAAATTTTGTAGCTTCCATGAAATCGACTTCATTTATGACTTCAGGGGTTGATTTAGTTATCAGCTCTTCGATTAAGTGCTTGGCATCAATTAAACCATCGACTTGATAGCGGTTTGTATTGCTGAATCGTAGAATTTTTTTGTACCACAGAGGCTTTAAATCAGCTGCGTTTAGCCCAAGACAAGATGCGAGTATCCTTATTTCCAAAGGTTTGCTAGTGGAAGTAAGCTGGAGAGAAGGTTTTCTACTATCGATTTGAGCGCGCTTTATCAAGTTCCAATCTCTGTGTATATGACATGATAAGGAATAAAGCTCAGGATATGCCAAGTTTTTAGGATAACCAGCTGGCAGCCCTTTGCTAGATATTTTTGCTAGCCAATGCACTAATGCTTCATTATTAGTTAACAAGTCAATTCCTGCGGTTAGGATTTTTGGTATGTCTTTATAATTAAAATAGGCTTTTCTTTTAAGCTCTGAAATTTCAAGAACGTACAAACCTGCAATAATACAGTCTTCTATATTACCGGTTGTGAGCCTTTTAATCTTTTCATCCACCGAAAGCTGAAGAAGTTTTCTTCCACAATATTCATTGCTGCAATACCCTTGAAGTAAACTTGCGTTAAATTCCAGTTCGTGTTCGCAGTGAGGGCATACATCAATAAGCATGACCTGGTGATTTGCACAGTGCGTATATCTTGGGTCTTGCCAATTATCTCTATGAATAGGGTTTTCATTCAAGCATTTTAGACATGCTCTAGCGTGGAGAATTCGAGCACTGGAACAGACTTTTGGAAAAGGGCTCCCCTCCGTTTCTGAAAATGAAATAGAGCGTTGTATGAGTGAGCTGATATTGTTGATATCAGCTTTTTTTAGATTATTGCGAATTGCTAAGTTAAATACTTTCTTATTAACAATGTCTTCTGGTTTCATAAAACCATTTCGCATTGCAAGACGAAGAATGTAGCCAGCCTGGCTTTCTCCAACGAAAGGCCTAACTCGAATTGGTAACCTAGCCATGTGTGAACGTTTCCTTTAACTTGCGATCTAAATCTTCAATATTTCGTTCAGTTTGCTGTGCATTAATCATGTCAGCATTAAACGGGTTGTCTTCGCTATTTCTGATAGCAAATTTATACGCTTCTTCAAATGCTCTTATGTACTGAGCTGTATTCTTGTAATCAGCGGGTAACATCTGTGCATAAAGCTTATTAAGGAGCCCATGCATGCCATTTGTTGCAATATAAATGCGGTTGAGTAAGTCTTTATGTGACTGAGCCGTTAGCCTATTAAAGCCATATTTAAGTTGATAAAAATTAACCATGTTTATCCAAGCTAGGCACTGGCTTGGACAGGGACTAAGTTGATGTGGGGCTAGAAAACGACGGCTTAATTGCTCTTCTTTATCTCCACCTTTGTAGGCGAGTTCGATAATTCTTTTAGCCAATGGCGTTCCCATTAAAATTACAGGGATGCTAGCTTTGTCTACTAGACCTGCAAATTGTTTTGCCATTTGCTGAGCTCTGATACCGTCTGTATCAGGTAAGCACTCTTGAACCTCATCAATAATAATAAGCTCAACACTTTGTTCATTGAGTAGATGTAACAAACGTTCAAGTGCAGTATAAGGCCTTTCTTTGCTGTTCATTACAGTGCACCCTAAAGCCATTAAAATTTGATGAAGCAAGTCAGTTGGAGTTGATGTTGCACCTAACTTAACGTAAAGCACTGGAATAATATTTTTTTCTTCTAACTCAGATTGAGGGAATTGTTGGGTATACGTCTTAGCCAAATATGATTTGCCAACACCAGAAACCCCCGTCAATAAGCCTGAGTAGTTTCTATTCTGATGAATCTTGCTAATGTATTCCCATGCTTCCGTTGTAGACGAATGGCAATGGAATGTGCCACTTTTCGGTACATATAACGAACTTGGTGATGTATTAAGAGTAGTGCTTACCATTTTTCATAACCTTCCTTGTTTCTGAAGTGAGAGTCATCCTGATTCTCTTGTGAGAGATCCGTACCTAGTAACGGATCTGTGCGTTTAGATTGGCGTTCATGGGGAGAGCTATTAGATTGCTTAATGATATCTTTAGTAGATCGATCATCTATTGAGTTTTGCTCCATATTTTGCGTTTGCTTGCCATTACGTATTTTTCGACGTTTACGTTTTATAAGCTCAGCTTCGCCACAATATATTGAGCGACGAATAGGTGTACTGTGATTCATGTTGGCGACCTCAAATGAAATTGCCACCTGTTCATCAACCAAATCGATGTTGTAAGCAATGATTTTTGTAACATGAGTGTCGCCAGGCAATGTGACCGCAAGGGTTACAGCCCTGCAATCTTGTGTATCATGCAATACCGATACTTTAGGGTTTTTCCCTGAAGCTTTGCCGGTTTTAAGCTGCCAATATAGGTTTTGAACCTCTTCACCATAAAAGTCCTGTTTGTTGAATCTGAATTTACCAGTCTCGTTTAAGGTAGTCTCCCCCTGAAAAACATGGAAACTGGTTTTTAGATGTCCATAGTGGCACGGAATCAATGGGTACTCTAGGCAAGAGGCTTCCCATACTTCCTGGGGAGTTTTGCCATTGAGTTCATTGTGTGGCTGATTTACATAATGCACTAAAAAATCGTGGAGATTCTGAACGAAGCTATCTACCGTCATGGCGGCAGCTTGTTTTAGCGTTTCATCTGTAGGGTTCCTGTTAGTGTTTTTCCCTTCATAACGCTTACCTTTGTATCCAGGCACGCCATGCACGATTTTATTGCCAACTTTAAGCTCAGCGCTTTCTAAAAACTCACTTCGGATCGTTTTATTAAATGATTCTACAAAAGGTTTTTTGTAGGGCTGATTGCTTGGCGCGTAAATCAGTTCACACTTCAATGATTCAGCTGTTTTTGCAAATGTTTCATTATTGAACCCCGGACCATTATCGCAAATTATTCTGATAGGTATGCCAAATGCATCGAGTTGTTCACTCGCGGGTATAACAATATTGCGAAGTAAGTTAACGCCACCGATAGCCTTTTCGGCTTCACCAAACTCCACAGTGACTGCAATCGGGTAGCGAGAATGACAATCAATGGCAATATATAAAGCGACTTTTCCAGTAACTTCTCCAGTAGTATCATCAATTAGGCGAAGATTAAGCGCTAATCTATCTGCTTCTATACGCGTAAGTACTCGATCCGTTTTGATGCGAGTTTTGTATGTTCTCATTAGCTTATTGACTTCAGCTCTGTTGCCCGAAGCTTCGGCACGGTCTAGATCGTTGAAGCTGTGATGGTGCTTTCTAAATTTTTCTCTACTTACGATGGTAATGGTAGGGTCATTCATCTCGTTGACCCAATTCTCATACTTTGCATGTCCTACAGCAATACTTGGAGTTATTTTTCCCATCATGAACTTTTCGTAACCCTCCCACATGATTTGTTCAGAGCGAGAGTCTGTTGTATTTCTCTTAGACTTTCGTTTTGGGAGAGAGTCAATATGACTAAACCCAGCGTCTTTAAACCTCTTCCACCACCTTGATAAGCTTGATTGGCTTGGGTGCTTTACCTTAACAACTGTCCCTGGTTTGCTATTTATTGTTTGCTGCTCTTCCACTTCAGCTATAACTCGTTTATAAATTGATAACGTGGTCATATGTGCGTTTTCTTCTTCAAAAATCTTTTTCATTAAAGAAAGGTAAGGTGCTTGCTTTTCTTTTATTAGTTTTTGGAATGGATCTAATGCTGAATGAGGTGAATTAGGGGTAACTGGTATCAAATAAGTTTTTAAGGCAAATGCAAACTCATTACGAGTAAAAGTTTGCAGCTCCTTGGTTTTAATATCTCTAGTAACTACGTTTAATTGATCGCAAAACAAGATATCGAATTTACGATCTTTATCATCTAATAGTTGAGAATAAGGAAGTATATTCATCGAGCTTAATTTCTCAATTGAGTGCTGTCAGAAAGCTTTACAGTATTGTCAAACCCGATGTGTGAGTGAGCGAGTAGAGCAAAAGGAACAAATGGGCGAATGCCAATAGATTCAGCTTGTTTCCTCAAATCACCAAAAGTAGTTGGGAATGAATTACCTAAAGGTAATAATTTATGAACTTCGCTCGGTTCTGTTCTTAGGTAGGGGTAAAGTGTTTTAAAGTTGCCAATAGTAATTGGGTTTAAATCCTTTTCAGTGACAATACGAACAGGGCGCCCAGTTAAGCGCTCAATATACCGCGCCTTTTCAGTAAACTTGTTTATAAAAGTTTTAGAATGCACGTACTTGTATGGATGCGGGTCAAAGTAAATACTAGAACCATTTTGAAGCTCAACTAATACATCTGGCGTGTAGCGACCTGCTGGTGTATCCGCACTCTCTGGTTGGGTTGTATAGGCAGACACTCGTTCGTCAAATTCGAGCCAATACAAAAAATCTAGCTCTAATGTTGATTCAACCCAAACATGGCAATTGTTCTTTAAACTGTAAAAGTAGTCTACGGGCCTATCTCGCCTGATCCTACGAAGTGTTCGCTGTTGCATAAAATTCTCCAAACATCCTGTTTATAGCTGCGTCATTCCTTGTGATTGATGAGCAAGTCATCATTTGAAGATGCATACTTGAGACTAGCTAAGTTAACCTATTTAATTTCCGTATTGCACTCAATCTTCATTAACGATCATAGCAGATAATTTCCAGATGGATTTCGTTGGTATGAAATAAAATCAAATAAAACAATGCTTTAAATAATATAACCAAGCAGTAAACAAAGATGAATAAGCACTTTCTTTGATAAATCAGCTAACTAGTCTAAATAGTGAGAAATTTTTGGTGTTGATAATCTTTTTGAAAAACTTGTTGTATTTGAATATTGGTATCTAGAGTATTAACATTTCCATTATTAGCACCTTTGCGGAGCTCTAATGTGAGTGATGAAGAGACGGTCATGATAACTTTATGTAATTAGTTTTATTCTGCAAAGCCGGCTATCGTCTAACTCGTATTTGCCCCAAAGCGTGTTAACTAACCAGGCTGAGTAGTCTTCAGCTAATTACGTTTGCCATACATGTGCTAATGAGTTGGAAAAATACAAGACCTGACCCCGAAGCCTTATCGATAGGATGAAGTAAGGGCAATAAAATGCCCTTTAGCACTTAGGTTAATCATTTATGTTATCTGGTTTGTCGTGGTTCGGATTGTTCCTTGCGTATTCAACACCATTTCTCTTATAGATATGGGCATCAAGATGCTGCCTTTGTTCATTTCTTTTACTCTTTGAGCGCTAGACACGTTTCCTTCACCTTTCATAACTTACTCATAAAATATATAGTATTTCAAGGCGTCATTGATTCCATAAAAACACATACAAATCAATAGTATTTTGTTATTCATTAGGTTAATAATAAAATTCAATTAGTAGTTTTAGCGCATAGTTTATCTATTGGTTTCATGGTACAAAACAACTATAACGATTTTGGAGTGTTTTCATGAAGTTAATAGCCAATGGTATTAATAATGAGTATTTCTTAAATATTCTTCCCCCAGTAGGTACAGAAGTTGATGGAGTCCTTGCTGCAATAGCATATGGTGATGATAAGACATCATTACTGAAGCACTGTGTTGATAACAAGTACCAATTGAATATCTGGATGCGATATGACCATACCGTTCCAGTAGCTCCTTCATTTCTCAAAAAGCTATTAAGTCATATGAAAGATGGCGTTTTTTGCCATTTAATTCCAGATAGGCTTCACGCAAAGGTCATATGGTTCAAAGGGCATGGTGCTTATATTGGTTCTGCAAACCTTACTGATAGAGCATGGTTCAATAACATAGAAGCTGGTGTTTTTTTCTCTGATGAAGATCTCTATAGTTCTGGGATGTTAGAGCAGTTGGAAGACTTCTTCTCAGTTTTAGAAAACTTAGATAAAGCGTTTCCTCTGACTAAAGATATCTATGAAGAGCAACTTAAACTAGACGAGTTATATAGATCTAAACAAGCTCAACAGTTAGAAGATGCGGCTGATAAAATACGTAGTCATCCATTCTGGGAAGGATCAGCATTCCAAGAGAAAAAAGCCGCTATCGATAAGCGTAAGGAAGCATTCAAGAAAGAGTGGGATAGTGCAATTTCATACATGGAACATATTGCACTGCTTGTGAATGATTACCGTCCAAGTTGGATTAGTCATGATATCCCAGAATATTGGCAAGCTGACCAGTTCCTTCATGCTTACTATTACAATGTGGTTCGTGAAGGTACTTCATATCCATTTGAGCAAATGCACCATTCATACAAAGACGATCCACAATCGAGGTTGCTTGAAATGCTTCAGTGGTGGAAGTCTCAACCTGAGCCACCTTCATATGAAGATCATACATTTGAAATCAGTGCTCCTTTGATTAGAAGTAACTTAGCAAAAGTTAAGATCCTTACGTTAAGTACTGAAGAACTTGGTGAAGTATTTGAAAGTACTCATGCAACTAGAAACCATTATTCAAAACTAAGTCCAGCACTTCTAGGTAAACCTGATTCTGTTAGCTTAGATATGGATCAACGTGCTCCATTGTTTGCAGAGAAGATGAGCAAGCTCAAGAACAACAAAGGACAGGGAATTTCAGAGTTGCTTCACTATGTTCTTTATGGTGGCAAACCTGAACAGATGTGGGAAAGAATCTATAGTGCTGCAAAGAATGATGATCTAAGAATTGAACATTATGGCTTAAGCTCAATAGCTGAAGTTGCTGGGTGGGCTAAACCTGAATATACGCCACCAAGAAATGGCAGAACGAACAAAGCGTTGAGAGCTTTAGGATACCCCGTAAAAGTGGGTATGTGATAAAACCAAGCTAAAACTAATTAAAAATAATCAAATATAAAGAGCATCGTTAATGCATATTTCAAGAGTAACATTAAGAAACTACCGAAATTTCAGAAATTCAAACTTTGTTTTGAAAGAAGGCGTTAACACTATAGTAGGTGAGAACGGGTCAGGTAAGACTAACGTGTTTAGGGCAATTAGATTGCTTCTTGACGATAACCTTAGAAGATCTGCTATGAGACTAGAAGAAACAGATTTTTTTAGAGGGCTAAATGATTGGAGAGGGCACTGGATCATAGTAAGCCTTGAATTCTCAAACTTATCGGCTGACGAAGCAATTCAGTCTCTATTCTTTCATGGGGCAGCAGGGATTAGCACCGATGAAAGCACCACTGCGACATACAATTTAGTCTATAGGCCAAAGCCAAACATTAGAAAACTACTTTCAGATTTAACTCATGGTGATCAAGCTGGTTTGCAGGTTATTTTAGATACAATAACCATAGACGACTATGAAACTCGGATTACAGGCAGGAGTACGGCAGACTTCTCAAATGATGAGGAGTACAAAGCTATAGTCGGTGATTTTGAGAATGCTATTTTCCCAAGGGAAGTTAGTAATCATCAAATTGGTACTAAGTTAGGCAATTATTTTAGCATTTATGACGATATTTCATTTACATACATTAAAGCCCTTCGAGACGTTGTTTCTGACTTTCATAACAACAGGACAAACCCATTACTTCAGTTGTTAAAAGCTAAAAGTGGTGATATCAATCATCAAGAGTTTGAATCAATTGTAGCTACAGTAAAAAAGCTAAATGGTGATATAGAATCTCTAAGTGACGTATCTCAAGTTAGAGGCGATATTCACAGTACATTAGTTTCTGCTGCTGGACATACATATTCACCTAAAGGTATGTCAATTGAGTCAGGCCTTTCAGATAAAGCTGAAGAAATTTTTCAATCTCTGTCTTTACGTGTTGGTGAAGACGATAGTCTGTACGAAGGATCTATTCATGAAATAAGTCTTGGTGGTGCAAATCTTATTTTCTTGGCTCTTAAATTATTGTCATTCAAGTACCAACAGCGAAGAGAGACTTTCGCAAACATTCTTCTTATAGAAGAACCTGAAGCTCACATACATACACATATTCAGCGTACATTATTCCAAAACCTCGATTACCAAGATACCCAGATCATCTACTCCACGCATTCAACGCACATTTCAGATGTCAGTAATGTTGAGAGTATGAACATCATTGGCAAAACTGATAGTGGCTATAAGGCGTTCCAGCCAGCTACAGGGCTAGATCCAAAAGAAGTTAGAGCCATTCAGCGATACCTTGACGCTAAACGTAGTAACCTTCTGTTTTCTAAGAGTTGTATTCTGGTAGAAGGTGATGCTGAAGAAATACTTATTCCGATCATGATTAAAAAGGTACTAGGAATAAGTGTTGATGAGATTGGTTTGAGTGTTATTAACATTGGAAGTACAGGATTTAGTAACGTAGCAAAGCTATTTGATGATTCTCGCATTAACAAAAAGTGCTCTATTGTCACCGATTTAGATGCCACCTTCTTTGACGTTACTGAAGGCTCTAATGATAGTGAAAACCTAAAGGCAATGAAGAAAAAAGCTGTTGGCTCTGCTAAGTCGGGTGCGGCTAGAAAGGCTAAATTGGATGAGGACTATCTTAACAATTCATGGGTTGGTTGCTTTTATGCTGAGCATACATTTGAAGTTGATTTCGTAAAATCGGGAAATCAACAATCCGTAATCAATGTACTTAATGATGTGTATAAGAGATCGTATCAAATTAAAGACGCAACCTCAGATCTTAGTTCGGGAGAAATTCATTTATTTGGTGTTAGAGTTTTAAAAATAGCGAATAAAGAGGGTAAAGGTTGGTTTGCAATTCAATTAGGGGATACTTTGACTCCTGATTGTGCTTTACCTAGTTACATAGCAAAGGCAATTTCTTTTGCACATGGAAAATTCGAATCACATATTCTAAGTAAAATTTTTCATTATCGAATTCAACACTACCTTGCTAATAATATAATACCTAATCCACCATCACCAACTGGCACACCATTTATTAACTTCGCTATCCAACAATTTGATGAGGGTACTCTCCCGTTCAATATCTTACTCGATAGCTTTAAAGCTGCGTATCCATTAGATAGTGCTATTTCAGCTATTGAGACATTTAGATATGATTGATTACGTTAAAGAGCTTAATGATGAACAAAGAAGTGCCATAGACCATGATGGAAATGTGTATCTTGTAGCTTGCCCTGGAAGTGGTAAGACAAGAACATTAGTCTATAAGCTAGCAAAAGAGCTTGAAGCTTCATCTTCATCAAAGAAAAAGATAGCTGCAATAACGTACACAAATGTAGCTGCCGACGAAATTAAAGAAAGAATCGTGGATTTAGGTGTAGATACTTCGGCTTTGTGGATTGGGACTATTCATTCTTTTTGTCTCGACTGGATTTTGCGGCCATTCGCCCAATATATCAAGCAGTTAGAGCATGGGTTTACTGTCGTAGATAACCATACTAGTGAAGAGATCATCACCTCTTTATGTGCGAAATATTCAAACCCTCAAATAAGCTATTTTGATTGTGGTTATTTTTTAGATACTCAAGGCGTTAAGCTTAGTTGTGGACAAGGTAAGGTTGGTAGTGTTCTTTCAGTAATAACCCAATACCATATCATTTTGAGTAAAAATAAGCAGATAGATTTTGAACAGATACTTCATTATGCATATGTACTTATCACTCGATACCCCGATATTTCCAAATCCTTAAGCGGGATTTTTAAACATATTTTGTTAGATGAATTTCAAGATACTAAAGAGTTACAATATCAAATAATCTCATCCATTATTCGTGCGGGAGAAGGTCATAGTAATATCTTTATTGTTGGAGATCCAAACCAATCTATCTTTGGTTCTCTAGGTGGTTATGCGATTACAATAGATGATCTTAGAAGACTAACTGAACAAAAAATTGAGCAATTTGAACTCGAAAAGAACTATAGGAGCTCAACCCGAATAGTAGAGTACTGTAAAAACTTCCGTGTATACGAATCAAATATGGTGTCTGATTCCAAGTACAAAGATCATGCAGGGATTATTAGCTACAGTACAAGTATTCATAAAGACCATCTTGTGGAAGAGATATCTAGATTAATAAGGCATCACATCGAGGCCTTAGACGTATCCCCAAATGAGATTTGTGTTGTTGCTCCTTGGTGGATTCACCTTGCGAGTTTAACAAGGGGGCTCGTTAATCGTTTACCTGAGTACTCTTTTGATGGTCCCGGACTTACGCCCATTTATAGAGATCGAGAGAATTTTTGGTATCGATTATCTAGACTTTTATTGACGACTCCATCACCTAACATTTATTTCAAAAGACTGTTTTGGGCTAGAGATCTTCTTCAAGCAATGTCAGAACTAGACTTATGTGAGCACTCCTTAAGAGATAAAGATCTACTTAGAATCGTGAATTCAATTGATTTAAATGAACAGGATGGTCTTCAATATTTGTGCCATGCTTTTGAGGTATTTTCATTAAAAGTCGGGTTCTCGATAAATGATACTCCTTCCCTTCAAGAACAGCTTGATGCATTTGTAACTAGCTCGACACGAAGGATTGAGAGAATTCGAAGCGAAGGTATTGATTATGCTGGTTCAATTAAAGACTTTAGAAAAGCATTTATACCTAAAAGTGGTGTTAAAATTTCATCAATCCATGGGGTTAAAGGAGAGGAGTATGAAACGGTTATTACTTTTGGCTTACTTGATGGGATGGTGCCACATTTTACTGATACCGATAAAAGTAATACAGCGAAAAAGCTGCTCTATGTTATAGCATCAAGAGCAAAGAGGCACCTTCATCTTATTGCGGAAACAGGAAGAAGAAACTCACCAACACCTTCTTTACATAATCTAAATTATTTAACTTACGATCAGGTTTAAGATTGTTGTTGCAGCATCCATAAAAATATATCTCGGAATGAAAAGGACGCAGAGTCACATTGTGGTGGCAAAGTGAGTCTGGCCGTTGATTTGTGGTTGAATGCACTATTGGCATAGAAAAAGTTATCTGAAAGCTTTCAGCATTACACAAATTCGTAACTCGGAATTGTCCAAAAGTGAGTTAGAGTGACGTCCGCTTTCATGATTCAGCGATTTATTTGTTTGTTAGTGTGATCGTCTGCTAGTGGCACTTTGGCGAAGTCCTCCTAGAGCGAGAAGCGGTCATTGAGATTGGCTAAATATCGCAGTTAATTGATTTGTTAAACTGCTCTTTGCGCATATATTCATGAAAATGAGCGCTGCGCGCATATTGGTTAATTTAACTTTACCTAAAAACTTTAGAAAACTTTGCGATAGTAATACCTTAGGTAATTTGTTAAAACTATATAATGTAGAAAAATGAGCGTAGCGTCGGCAGAAATATGCGCGACGAGCGCACTATTAAATTGTTATATTTTCAAAAGGATTGGAGTATTAAATGAATTCAGAAGTTAAAATAGATATCTTATTTGCAGGGTTGTTGTTAATTCCTATTTTGATACTTGCAGTTCCATTTATTAAAAATAAGCTAGTAAGCCTCTCTCGAGGTAAAGCTTTTTCAATTATCTCATTACCTATATCAGCTTATTTAATTTATGACATATCAATTGAAAGTAATGTTTTCGGCTTAATCGGATTATGTGTCGCATATATTGTTTTCTTTTCTACGTATGCGGCTTCAATATCACTATTAGCTGTTTCTACAAAAAACGAAGACTTGGCGCAATAAAAATATAACAAGCAATTAAAGTGGGACTTTTAACAGTTTGCTCGGCTCCGCTTCGCTACACATTCTAGCAAACTATAAAAAGCCCCTTAATGTGGGCGTTATGTTTCACGGAGGAAAATTGAATATGAGTAACATTATTGACATTACTAGCCTAGATGGTTTTAAAGCTAATCAAAATGAAAAGATAATAGATAGGGAGCTTTTTCATCCTAATCCAGAAGTTCTGAAGTTATGGAAGGCAATGGTAAAAAACACACTCAAAAAATTTCCGTCTAGTCCAGAACCTAGCGTCCCGGCACTGGATTTATCTTTCTCTGAAAATGTTTCTGTCGCAGAACAAGAAGAAATAGTTAAAAAAATTTCTATTTTTCTCGCATCGTACAAAGAAGATGTAGCAAGACAAAATTTTGAAGCTATTAAAGCGATTGCTTTACTACAAAAAGAAATAGCTGAGTATCAAGCAAGTGAAACATAACAAAAAAATCAAGTCACTCACTTCGTTCACTGGGATGCAAACACGCAGGGCGGCTTCGCCATTATGCCCTACGTGCCTGCGCCCCTTATTTAAAAGTTATGTGTATCAGGAGTTCCACAATTAAATTCTCAGCTGGCCTTATAATTGGCATGTTCTTTACGATGTTCACATTTTCATTGATTGCAGTATTCAGTGTTACATTCGATGTTACAGTTTGGACAAATATTGTAATAGCAATCGCTACTTGCATCGCTACTGCTATACATGTGGATAACCAAATAAAACTGAGAAAGACTCGTGTGTGGGATATAAACAAAGATGTATTATTAAACCTCTCAAGCTCGCTAGCTAAAGTTGTTGAGGATCTCAAAAAAGCGACTGATTACCATTTTGATGAAATGCAAAACATAGCACATCAAACTGGAGTAACTTATGATTACCCTCCAGAGCTCTATGAAAACTTTTCTAACCAAACCTTCGAAGTATTGAACGTATATAAGCCGCTAATGGGTAGAGACTTAATTTCAAATCTAGAAGAACTAAAAACTATTAATGATAGAGTTAGCGAAGGGGTTAATGAAGGTGAGCTTAATGTATTTGAAGCATATGACAAAATCCTTTATGAGCATCAAAAGCTTCAAGAAAAGTTAAATACATTCATTAAACAGGTATCAGGTGTTCAATACACATAACAAGCGCATTAAATCTGACGTATCACATTGTCCAATTTTTTGCTTAAAAGAACATGACGCAAAAAAGCGTCCAACATGCTCCGCAGCTTATGCGGGCGTTATGTTGCAAGGAAGATTCCTAGTTTGGTGAAATTTCGAAAAGTAGTTTTTGGCCTCTCAGTAATATCCTTGTTCTTGTTTTTCCTACTTCATTATTTGGGTCATAGCAAAGAGTCTTTAATCAGTGTTTATGTATTTATCTTTTTCTGGGGCATAGAAAAATGTTTATCTTGGAAACTAGGTTATAAAATTGGAATTGGACCAATGGTAGCAATACCATCAAACGCAGATAGAAAATTAAGGTTGCTCGGGTTAGTCTGGGGCTTGTTGTTTTTAAGTATCGGTGTTTTTAATCTGTTCAAAGTAGTAGCAACATAACAAGAAAATTAAGCGGGACTGCTAACAGTTGGCTCGGTTCCGCTTCGCTTCACATTTTAGCCAACTGTTTATCAGCACCTTATTTGGGCGTTAGCTGCCAATGAAATCTCGAACTATGAGTCTAAATTTACAAGTTTCCAAATTCTGCCTTATTTCCTTCGGCGTTATTATGGTTATCATATTTGGCACTCCCGTTATTAGTAATTTAATAGTAATGGAGTTAATAGATATTTCAGGGTGTGACTTATCTCCTGCTGGCCCTTCGGAATGTCTAATTTTGGGGGTTGATTTTGGAAATCGATTATTTATATATGAGTCATTTATAAGTTTTATATTTGCGCCATTAGTATTCTTAATTTACTTTTGGGATATTATTTTAATTTGGTTGGTCTGCTATTTAGTTTTACATATCCAAAAATGGCGGTTAAATTACGGCAGCTAACAAGTCGTTAAAGCAGGACAAATAACAGTTGGCTTTTGCTCCTACGTCGCTTATTTTAGCCAACATATTATTTGCCTCTTAACGAGGCGTTACCACTGTCTGCAAATGGCACTCAGCCGACGTTAGGTATTTACACATAGTTGCTTAGGTATACGTCTGATTATAATTTTTATATATGTGGACTGCGTGTTCAATTAAAAGTCAATTCTGATCTTTTTACCAGGCCAAAAATCTCACGCTGTGCGACAATCTCACCTTCGGTATGTATGATCAATAGGTAATTTAACTTACTTTACTTGTTAGTTGTGACTTGTCTGGTACAATCAGTCAGTTAATCGTATGTAGCGATGTAATGTGAATTAATTCGAGTAGGAATTGAATGAGAATTTTTAAAGCGAAAAGCCCAGCAGGATTTGCTGAGGAATACATAGTAGAGTCAATCTGGAATGGTGATTTCCCTCCAGGTTCAATTCTGCCAGCTGAGCGTGAACTCTCAGAGTTAATTGGTGTTACTAGAACCACATTGCGTGAAGTATTACAACGATTAGCCAGAGACGGTTGGTTAACAATCCAACATGGTAAACCCACTCGCGTAAATAATTTTTGGGAAACGTCAGGACTAAATATCCTTGAAACACTGGCACGTTTAGACGAAGATAAAATGCCAGAGCTAACTGATCAGTTACTTTCAGCTCGCACTAACATCAGCGCAATTTACACTCGTGCAGCAATAAAGCTTGCACCAGAGCGTGTTATTGAAATTTTATCGCAAAGTGATGAACTAGAAGACAGCGCACAAGCATTTGCTGATTATGACTATAAAGTGCACCATGAGTTAGCTGTTGCAGGTAACAACCGCATATATGTGCTGATCCTTAATGGTTTTAAAGGCTTTTATTCTAAGATAGGTTGTCATTACTTTTCAGATCCTCGCACCCGTGAGCTTGCACGTCAATTCTATAAAGATTTAACTAAGCTTGCTGAGAATAAAGAGCACGATGGTGCGATATTCATGATGCGCAAGTATGGTCATCAAACCGGTGAAATATGGCAACATATTCGCGGTGATATGCCTAGCGACATTATGGATTAGTAAAAAAGCCTGCTTAAAGCAGGCTTTTTTATGAACAATAATTCGTGTGTTTATCAAGCGTTCGCTATTTTAGAACGGCGCTATCTATAAATACGATTGTTAATTTATTTTTGATAGCCATAGAATAATGATTAATTAGATATGGTGCTATTGTAATTTAAGAATTAGTGCCCATATTACTATCAGTATTGCGTAAGCAATTGACAATAAACTCAAAATATTTGGAGAATAAAATGGGTGTATTAGTAGGCCGCCAGGCACCAGACTTTACCGCTGCAGCTGTTCTAGGTAACGGTGAGATTGTAGATAGCTATAACCTTCACGAAAAAATCAAAGGTAAAAAAGCAGTAATCTTTTTCTACCCACTAGATTTCACTTTTGTATGTCCTTCTGAGCTTATTGCTTTTGATAAGCGTTATGCAGAATTCCAAAAACGTGGTGTAGAAGTAATTGGTGTTTCAATCGATTCACAGTTCTCACACAACGCATGGCGTAACACGGCTGTAGCAGACGGCGGTATTGGTAAAGTTCAATACGCACTAGTTGCAGACGTTAAGCACGAAATCTGTAAAGCATACGACGTTGAGCACCCAGAAGCCGGCGTTGCATTTCGTGGTTCTTTCTTAATCGACGAAGAAGGTAACGTACGTCACCAAGTAGTGAACGATTTACCACTTGGTCGTAACATCGACGAAATGATCCGTATGGTTGATGCACTAGCATTCCACAGCGAGCACGGCGAAGTATGTCCTGCTGGTTGGACTGAAGGTAAAAAAGGAATGGACGCAAGCCCTGAAGGCGTAGCTAAATTCTTATCTGAAAACGAAGGCGAGCTATAATTTAGCCCTTTAGTTTAAGATAAAAAAACCGCCATATTGGCGGTTTTTTTTATTGCTTTTTAATTAAAACGAAAAGCTCACTTTAGTGTAAATGTAACGACCTCGAGGGTTATGTACACCCGATGCGTAACCATACAGATCTGAATCACCATCACCAATTGCAAATGGTGGCTCTTCATCAAATAAGTTATTAACACCTAACGATACTTTAGCTGACTCAGTAATACGATATGAGGTTTGTAAATCAACCAATACTTGAGAATCAACAGTACGTGATGTATTACTATCGAAGTCTAAGTTGCCATCGAAATCGATATCTGGCGTATCTTCAAACTCACCCACATAACTAATGTTCATGTTCGTGTTGAATTGGCCAATTTCCCAGTTTGTTGAGAAAATCCAACGGTGCTCTGGGTAACCATATTCACCGGTGTAATCGCGGCCGTCTTTTTCAAATTTATCTTGGTAAGCCCACTCTAAATTGAATTTCAGTAAGCCTAAATCATCCAGTGAATGGTTGTAGTTTGCTGAAATATCTACGCCAGAAACTTCTTGTGATGAAACGTTTTCAAAAGTACTGAAAATCTTTTGAATAGTTCCTAGGCTGTCTGTACCTGATGGTGGTAAGCGAACACATACTGTACTATTTTGGTTATTACACTCTGAGTTGTAAATTGGACCAAACTCTTGTTCATCAATCTTATTATCTTGGGTGATACTCCACACATCAACACTTAAACCAAAGTCAGTTGTGGGTGCCCAAATAAACCCGACATTCCAAGATTCAGACTCTTCAGCTTCTAAATCTGGGTTACCGGCAAATTCAATGTTGTAATCTAGCGCATCACAATCTTTACCTGTTGCATCACAGCGGTAGTTATCAATAAAAAACTGACTCTCCTGAGATGGCCCTAAACCTACTTGTGCCAGTGAAGGTGCTCTAAAGCCTTGCGCCCAAGAACCACGAACTGTGATTTCATCAGTAGGTGCCCAGCGTAAAGCGACTTTAGGATTTGTGGTGGTACCAAAGTCACTGTAATCATCGTAACGACCTGCAAGTTGTAGTTCTAAGTTTTCCGCAAGTGGAATTGAAAACTCTACATAGGCAGCGTATTGGTCACGCTCTGCGGCAGCTGAAACTGACTCGGTACCAAAGATTAATCCACGTTGAAATTGATCATCTGGCGTATCAGTTACGTCTTCTTCGCGGTATTCAATACCGGCTGCCATCATGACAACATCATCACCAAAGTTAAATGCTTCACCTGAGATGTTAGCATCGAACGACGTCATATGAGACTCACCTTGGCGAACCAAGCTTGTAGTAATCCTGTCAATTACAGCCGGATCGTTGTAAGTGCCGCCAAATGGGTTGTAGTTGCCAGCGTCAATTTCTTGTTGTAAGAAGTCGGTGCGAACCCAACCTTGTGAGCGATCGCCTGTTTGTAATGACTTGCTACGACCTTTTTGTACCGCTGTTTCCCAACTCCAGTCGTTAATTTCACCTTTTAAACCAGCAACAAAACGTAATGTATCTGATTCGATATCCCATTGACGCGCACCTGCATCCACTGTTCTGTAACGACCAATTTCAATATCTTGACCGAACGGGTTATTTGGATGATTCCCTGGTACAGTTAAACCTGCATCTTCATCGAGTGGCGTTGGTGCACCCGCTGCAACTGAGCTGTTATGCTGTACAGCCATTTCTAAAAAGCCGGTGATGCCATTGTCAAAACGGTATTCAAATTGTGAGATTGCGCCCACACGTTCTGATGCAGGGGCAATATAGCCGAATGGACCATAGTCAAATAAACAACTACCGCTTGATGTTGCGTTTTCTGCAGGACATGCAGGGTCGATTGTTTTAACGCCATCAACATAGAAGTAGCCAGGGAAACCACGTGAAGAACGGAAATCTTCACCGCCATATGGAGACTGATTAGCGGTACCTAAGCGGCCCATTTCATCTGATGATAAAGAAGTGTTTTTAAAGTAATCAATAATAACGGATGCACTACTTTTTGCACTTGTTGTACCCCAAACAATGCTAGCTGTGGTTTCTTCATAGTTAGGACCATCTGTGCCGCCGTAACCTAAATTAACTTCAATACCGTCGATGTCTTTTTTCAAGATAACGTTTACAACACCTGCTACAGCATCAGAGCCATAGATTGCTGATGCGCCATCTTTTAAAATATCAATACGTTCGATTGCTGAAACAGGAATACTGTTTATATCAACAAATGAGTTGGTGATCCCTTCTGCAAATGCGCTTATAGCAACACGACGACCATTAATAAGTACCAAGGTAGCATCAGCCCCTAAACCACGAAGGCTGACGGCAGCTGAACCATTAGCGGTCGAGTCTTGGTTATTACCACGGGTTGAAAAGGTACCATTACCTGCAACAGGCATTCTTTCAAGCAGCTGTTGTAGGTTGTCATAACCCATGTTTTCGATGTCTTCTTTATTAATGGATTGTACTGGTGATGGGCCTTCTATATCGGAACGTTTGATACGAGAGCCTGTTACTTGAATACGTTCTACTTTTTCTGCAGTTTGCTGTGCAGCATAAGTTGTTGTACTAAAACCTGCTGACAATGCGATAGTAGCACCGATGATTAAGCTCGGTGTAAATGCAATTGATTGCTTCATCCTTAAGTCCTTGTTGATATGTTATAATTTACTTGTTTTTACAAGTCGAATTATTAATACCATGTAACTTAAGTGTTATCAATTAGCCGCAAAGATGATTTTGTTATCGGCACGAATATGTACTTATTTTCTTAATAAAGGAAAACGATGGGATACTCGCTATCTGGTGCGGGAGGGGGGTCTTCTCATTATTTAAAAATAAATCACCGAGCGACTTTAATTTGTAATAATTTGTATTTTGCTAAAAATTTAATTAAAAAAAAACGCCTAACATGATGTTAGACGTTTTTATTTAAACTTTATGTTTCATTAAACGTTCTTTTTCACGGGACCAATCTTTATTTTTGCCGTCTTCACGTTTGTCATGCATTTTCTTACCTTTAGCTAAATGGAATTCAAGCTTCACCCAGCATTTTTTCCAATACATAGCGGTGGCAACTAATGAATAACCATCACGTTCAGTTGCACCAACTAAGCGGTCAAGCTCACGCCTGCTTAGTAGTAATTTACGGTAACGTAGCGGGTCACAAATAACATGGGTCGATGCGCTATTTAAAGGCTGAATGGTACTGCCTAATAAAAATGCTTCACCGTTTTTAAGATGAATATAAGTTTCAGAGATATTTACTTTACCTGCTCGGATACTTTTTACTTCCCAGCCTTGGAGTTCAACACCTGCTTCAAACTTGTCGTGTAAAAAATACTCGTGTCGCGCTTTTTTATTTAGCGCGATGGTATTACTTGTCGATTTTGATGAATTTTTCTTAGCCATAGTGCCCTATAATATACGTTATACAAGATGTTTTACATCGATTTTTTTAAATTATACATGCAAAAGCGAAGGATTAATTTAAGCGCGATGAAAGTTTGGGGAAACGCACAAAGCTTGCTAAAATTCCTGCACACAGTTGGGAGTGAGTATGCCACAAATAGAAAAAAGCGCGCTGGTTATGTACAGCACTAAAGAGATGTTTGATCTAGTCAATGATGTAGAAGCCTATTCACAGTTTTTACCTAATTGTTCAGACTCAAAAATTATTAAGCAGCATGATAATAACATGACCGCTAGTTTAGAAATATCTAAAGCCGGCATAAAAAAATGGTTTACCACTGAAAATACGCTAATTGATGAGCAAACAGTGATGCTTCGCTTGGTTGATGGTCCTTTTAAAACCCTACAGGGTCGCTGGCACTTTCAGCAATTAGATACACATGCGTGTAAGGTTAATTTACAGCTAGAGTTTGAATTTTCAAGTAAGCTCATAGAGCTGGCGTTTGGTAAAATTTTTAATGATGTGGCAAAAAACATGGTGAGTGCGTTTACTCAACGTGCAAAAACAGTGTATGGAGAACGTGCATGATCAATATTGAAGTTGTGTTCGCGTTACCCACTAAGGCAACCACATTAAATATAGAAGTGCTGCAAGGCACAACGGCTGAGCAAGCGGTAATACAATCAGGGATTATTAAAAAATGCCCTGAGATTGATGCAACCGATTTAACTTTAGGCGTATGGAACAGAACGGTGAAGCTAAATCATGAGCTTAAAGATGGCGACAGAATTGAAATTTACCGCCCATTAATTGCCGACCCTAAAGATGCTCGCAGAAAACGTGCTGAAAAAGCCAAAGAAGAGGGCCGCGCTAATAAAGTCACTGGTGGCCGGCCGTTAGATCGTTAGATACAAAAAAGGTGAGCCATGCTCACCTTTTTTAATTAAACCTTATATAGCTTCTTATTGCTCTAAAGGCGTTGTAAAGTTTTCTGGTTGCTCATAGTCGCCCGATACTGTAACTAGCTTTTCATTTTCAAAGTTTAGTACTAATGATTTAAACTGTTCATTAGCACGCCCTTTATTGAAGCTGTATACATAACGCCAAGTATTTTTATCGAAGGCGTCTTCGGCAATGGGTCTGCCTAATACGTAAATTACTTGTTCGCGAGTCATATTAACGCGAAGCTTATCAACGTCTGATTGTTCTAAAAAGTTACCTTGAGGGATGTTGATTCTGTATACCCAGCTAGAACAACCTGCGGCTGAACTAAGCGTTAAAGCGACGATAAGCCAAAGAGAAAAAGTTTTTAACGACTGCATTGTTAGTTGTGATCCTTATTTTTTATAATCTGCATGATACCGATTAGTCACTCAAGGTAAAACCCTTTTGAGTAATTGTTTTTGTTTAGCGCGTTAAGGCGAGGTTTTGACCATTAATAATCAAAAAAGTTTAAACAATGAGTTGTGCAAAATTAAAAATAAACCGCCAACTTGGTCACTTTATATTGTGCAAACACGGTTTGGTCATTGGTATACCGGTATTACTGTTGATGTTGCTCGACGTATCGCTACTCATCAAGCAGGTAAAGGAGCAAAAAACCTCAAAGGTAAAGGGCCGCTTATGCTGATTCATCAACAACAAGTAGGTACTAAAAGCGACGCAAGCAAATTAGAATATGCGATAAAAAAACTTCCACGAGCAAAAAAAGAGGCTTATGTTGCTGCTTTTAAAGAGGGAGTTAATACCGCGGAGTTTGTCAAAAGCTGATTAATAAATTCCTCAATTAGCAATACGGCTTCTTGATAGAGGGGAGCGTTAATATTTTCGAGCGTATCTCTGGCACTATGGTGGTAGTTATCTGCCCCCATAGAAAAGTACACATACGGAATTTTTTGTTTAGCGAATGAATAATGGTCGCTGGCTCTGCGCCAATCTATTTGTTTCGTGTTGGTGAGTCGGCTCATTTTTCGTGATGAATAAACAGGCTTTAATTTGATCTTGTCCCCGTTAATCTGAGTAAATAACGGATTAAGCTGGGCTTTTAAAGATCGACTTGTTAGCGCGTATAAACGCTTATGTGACTTTTTAATTGCCAACATATCTAAGTTAATATTTAAAACAATCGGGAGCTGGCGTATTGTTTTAGCAAAGTGCTCACTGCCGTGTAAACCATTTTCTTCAGCGTCTGTTGCAACAAACATAAAACGATATGAAGAAGAATCCGTTAGCGCATTCGATAAATAAAGTAATGCAGCAACACCCGAGGCATTATCGTTAGCACCTGGGTGTAATTTTCCTGCTTTTAGACCTAGATGATCATAATGCGCAGTAATAACAATTACAGGTAAATCTTTTACAGTATTAGTGGCAATAATATTAACGCCTTGTGCGTTAGAGAACAGCCCTGAGGAATAAGTAAAAGGTTGTTCACTTACTGTAAGTTGATGCTCTTTGAAGCGTGTTTTTAAATACTCCCTTGTGAGCAAGGCTGCCTGGCTATTCGTTTTTCTACCAGCTAACTCCGAGCTGGTTAATATAGTTAAATCAGCTAATAATTGCGGCTCAATCTGTTTACAAAGGCCGCTCCAACTTATAAAAACTATGATACAGGTTAAGCTAAATAATTTAATGATGATTCGCCTTAGCGGTGAGTGACTTTAATGCGATAAGCTTATTGTCATAGCGCTGTTTTTCATGATCAAAGTCTGCTTTTTTTCTAGCTTTACGCAAATGAAACTCCGCTCTAGTTATATTATTTAATTCAAAATAACTGCGCGCTAGCCCAAAGTGGCTTTCATGAAGTGTCGGTGACATAGCGTTTGCTTTTTTATAATGGCTAATTGCATTTGCGTAATCACCATTCACATAGTCACTGTTACCAAGCGATATATGATAGTAAGGGTTTTCTTGGCGCTTTTTGTCAAGCTTTGCCAATAGCTTTTCGCCTTCGGCTACTCTATCTGTAAGTTTATATAATAATGCTAAATTACCTTGCGCAGTATTATCATGGGCGTTTAAGGCAATAGCATAGCTGTACATTTGCTCCGCTTGCTTTAAATCATCTAATTGTTTAAAGAGTACCCCTAAATTGCCCCAGCTAGCACTAAATGAAGCATCGGTATTAATTGCGGCTTTGAAATAGCTATACGCTAAATCATAGTGTTTATTTACCAGTGCCTCACCGCCTTTATTATTATAAAACATGGCGGTCACTCGTTTTTTTGACAGCGATGAGGTTGCAAAACGGGCTTGTCGGCTATTGGGGTCAAAATCAATGATTAAGCGCTTATTACGCTGATAAACAAGTGAGCTGTCTTTGAGCTTAGTTTTATTGTCTATGGCAAGGTTGATGTGCCCAGTGAGTAAATTAAATCCTTGATTTAACGCCCAGTACTCAGGAACATGTACTTTTTGAAAGCGGGCTTTAAGGCCTAAATGTTCGGCTAAGCTATACGCTAAAATAGAGAGGGAAAGACAATTAGCATTTAAATTTTGATAGCTTTGAGATGCAGTTTGTGTGCTAGTAGATTGGTAAGATAGTGAGTTATCACCATTTGTGAGTAAAAAACTAAGTAGACTATAGGCAATTTTATCAGCCGATTTATTTTTTTGTACATAAGCACTTAATTGCTGTTTGAGACTCTGGTCGAGTTGAAATATTTGCAGCTCAGACTCGATAGGCTGCTGTTGAAGTTGCATTGGGGGAGTAATAATAGGGATTGGCACGCTTAAATTGGCGTTATTTGTAGTGCTACACGCACTTAAACTCAGCAAGCAGACAGCCAGTAAATAATGTTTACCTTGAACAGCACTCATACACACCTCTGTACAAAAAACACACTTAAGTATAGTGGTTATTTTGTACAGAGGTTATTTAAAACGTAACAAACTATTTAACGCTGCTGATTAAACGTGGCAACTAGCGCATCAAGTGTTTGTGCGCTGGTGGCTAAGTCACGAATTGCTTGTTCGGTATTTATTTGTTCACTCATTGATTTATCACTGATCTCACTAATTTGCTCAATACTTCCACCCACATCGTTCACTACACTGCTTTGTTGTTCGGTGGCTGTGGCAATTAGAGTTGCCATATCGTTAATTTCATTCGCTGTTTCAGTAATAGTATTAAGTAACTCAACCGAGTTTTGCATTGCGCTAACGCTTTGTTGGGCTTTATTTTTTGATTGGCTAATATCATTTACAACATCATCTGAAATTTGAGTGAGCTCTTCAATCATTGATTGAATTTCAGTGGTTGACTGTGATGTACGATTTGCCAGTGCTCTAACTTCGTCAGCAACGACTGCAAAACCTCGACCATGCTCACCTGCACGTGCAGATTCAATGGCTGCATTGAGAGCCAGTAAGTTGGTTTGCTCTGAAATCCCTCTAATTGAATCTACAATACTGGCAATGTCTATGGTTTTTTTAGAAAGCAGTGCAACTTGCTCGGTAATACCATCGATGTCGCTGGCAAGGGCTGAGATTGTCGTTTGGCTTTGTAATACTTGTTGATGGCTTTGTTTGGTATTATCGCGACTATCGTTGGTTAACTTAGCTGCATTCGCTGCACTTTGTGCTATTTCTTGCACTGTAGCGGCCATTTCATTGATCGCTGCAGCAACTGAAATAGTTTGCTCTTTTTGTTTATCCAGCGCTAAGGAGTTTTGTTTTGCTTGCGCAAAGACATGATCAGAACTTTGACGAATACCATGGCTTTCATCAGCGACTTGCACAATGGCGGTTTCTATTTTCTCAATAAACTGGTTGAACCCTGACGTTAAATTATTGAGTTCAGGTTGAGGTGATGCTGGTAGACGATACGCTAAATTAGCATCACCGCGGCCTAAACGAGAAAACAACTCCGCCATTTTTGATAACGGTGAGGCTAAAGAGCGAGCTAACAAGTAACTTATCACGCTTGCGATAAGTGCTGTAATGATAGTAAATGTGAATATTTGCCACTCGAGGGTGTTTACACTTGCGAATACCTCGCTTTTTGGTACTTGAGCCAACACAAATAAGTCGGTGTTTTTAATTGGTGTGGCAGCAATCAGCGTGGCTTGTCCGTTAATATTTACTTCTTCTAAAGTAAAACCATTTTCATCAAGTAATTTGTTATGAATATTAGCACTGTAAATACTATCTATATTAACCTTAGCGACTTTAGCTGCATCTTTGTGTAGCTGAATTAAGCCACTTTCATCGGCAATAAATACAAATCCTGACTGCTCAATTTTAAATTGCTGTAGTAGCTTTTGCATATCAGTAATGCTTTTTGCTAAGCCCGCCAAGCCGAATCCATTAGGCTGTTGGTGATTAACAAACATTTTTACATCGTTTGCCGACTCTTGATAAATACTGATTGAATAAGGTTGTTTTGATTGGGTAAAAGCAAAAAACCAACCATCTGCAGCATCATTTTTTAACACCCGTAAAAAGCCATCTTGATTCCAATATTGCGCGGTATTTTTATTTGCCCACGAAGCAGTTGCAAGATCATATTGCTCAACTAAACGATTAAGTTCTTTGAGTAATAACGCATCGTTGGTGTTGCCAGAGTTTGCCCAATCTAAAATAAAGGTGTTGGCAGAAAGCTGCTGTGCTGCGCCTAAAAGTTCATTGATCTCCCCACCAATATGATTACTGATTGTTTGCAGCTTGCTTGGCAGTTCTGATTCTATCATGCGTTGCTCAATAATATTCTTTGAGTTATGTAAAGACGTCAAACCAATTAATACAGCAACACAAATAGCAATAATGCTTCCAAGTGCTGTAATTTTTTGAGTAATAGAGAGATTTTGTATCGTCATGGTAGTACTTATATATTTACAACTGAGGCAATGAGGCGATTATTCTAGCACATTATTTATTTTCGGCTATTGATGATTAATTTACATTAAAAAAGCCCACAGCAAAATGCAAGTGGGCTTGGTTTCTAACAAGTGAAAGTTCTAGGGTTATAGGGTTAAACTATTTTTTTCATTGCCGACATATAGCCACGTAATTTAGCACCAACTTTCTCAACAGGATGTTCACGCAGTGCGGTATTTATTTGAATCAAGGTTTGATTATCTACTTGATTACTCTGCTCATTTAAGCCTTTGCCAATAACATCAGTATCAATATCTTGCATAAATTCTTGTAGTAGCGGTAAACATGCATGGTTGTATAAGTAGCAACCATACTCTGCAGTATCTGAAATAGTACGATTCATTTCAAACAGCTTTTTACGTGCAATGGTGTTAGCAATTAACGGCGTTTCATGCAGTGACTCATAATAAGCTGATTCTGCAATAATACCGGCTGCAGTCATGGTTTCAAACGCCAGCTCTACGCCTGCTTTAACCATGGCTACCATTAAAATACCGTTATCAAAAAACTCTTGCTCAGTAATTTCTACATCACCCGCTGGGGTTTTCTCAAAATGAGTTTCCGCGGTTTCAGCACGCCATTTTAGTAGGTTAGCATCATCATTTGCCCAGTCTTCCATCATGACTCGTGAAAATGTGCCATCGATAATGTCATCTTGATGTTTGTTATACAGTGGGCGCATGATCACTTTTAATTGCTCGCTTAATTCAAACGCTTTTACTTTGGCTGGGTTTGATAGGCGGTCAAGCATATTAGTAACACCGCCATACTTAAGTGCTTCTGTGATCACTTCCCAGCCATATTGAATTAGCTTTGAGGCATAACCGGCATCAAGGCCTTTATCAATCATTTTATCAAAACATAAAATAGAGCCCGTTTGTAGCATGCCACATAAAATGGTTTGCTCACCCATTAAGTCAGACTTAACCTCGGCGATAAACGATGATTTAAGTACTCCCGCTCGATGACCACCCGTACCTGCGGCATAGGCTTTTGCTTGTGCCAAACCATGACCCTGAGGATCATTCTCGGGGTGAACTGCAATGAGTGTTGGTACACCAAAGCCGCGCTTATACTCTTCACGTACTTCTGAACCAGGGCATTTTGGTGCAACCATAATAACGGTAATGTCTTCACGAACTTGCATGCCCTCTTCAACAATATTAAAGCCATGTGAATAGGCAAGGGTTGAGCCATGTTTCATTAATGGCATGATGGCATTAACAACCGCAGTATGTTGTTTATCAGGCGTTAAGTTAAGTACTACATCGGCTGTTGGGATTAATTCTTCATATGTACCCACTTTAAAACCATTTTCCGATGCATTTAAGAATGACTGACGACGCTCAGTAATTGCTGAATCACGTAGCGTATAGGCTACATCTAAACCAGAATCACGTAAATTTAAACCTTGATTTAAGCCCTGTGCGCCACAGCCTACAATTACCAATTTTTTACCTTTAAGTGCAGCAACACCGTCGTTAAATTCGTCTGCGCCCATAAATTCACATTGTGCCAATTGCGCTAATTGTTCGCGTAAAGGTAAGCTATTAAAATAATTTGCCATGATAAGTTTCCCATTAATTCAGTTTGTTAGATGCAATGCTTTTGCTTTGCTTGGAATAACCATATGAAAATTCTTTTCTTGCGTAAAATGATATATTTGAATTAAAGTGTTTCACAATATGAAATACCGGTGTTGTTATGGATCATAAGCATTTAAATTACTTTTTGGCGTTGGCAAAAACGCTTCATTTCTCTCGTGCCAGTGAGTTATGCCACATAAGTGCGCCTACTTTAAGTCGTAATATTAAGCAGTTAGAAGATGAAGTAGGGGTGATGTTGTTCCAGCGAGATAATCGCAGTGTCAAGCTTACTCGCGAAGGCGTTGCATTTAAGGAGTATGCTAGTGCAACGCTTAGTAATTGGCAGCGTTTTAAGGCCAATTTAAACGAACCGCAACAACATATTTATGGCAATGTGAGTCTTTATTGCTCCGTTACCGCATCTTATAGTTTTTTGCATCATATTTTGGAGCAGCTCAGGGCTCAGCATCAGCATATTGAAATCACCTTAAATACGGGCGACCCTGCTCTGGCAATAAATCGTGTATTAGACGGTCACGAATCCATGGCTATTGCAGCTAGGCCCAGTAAATTACCTGCACAAATTGCATTTGTAGATATTGGTTACTCGCCACTGGTATTAATTGCGCCCACTATTCAATGTCCGATCACAGAAAAGCTAACTAATAACAGCGAGACTATTGATTGGTCTGAGCTTGAATTTATTGTTGCTGAACAAGGGTTTTCACGACAAAGGTTAGAGCAGTGGTGGCGAAAAAATAACGTGCAAGGAAAAATCTATGCACAAGTCGCTGGGCATGAGGCTATGGTATCTATGGTGAGTTTGGGCTTAGGCGTGGCCATGATCCCAAAAATTGTTCTCGATAATAGCCCTTTAAACGATAAAGTTCAGATTTTGGATAGCAAAGATGAGCCCCCACAAGGTTTTAAAATTGGCCTAGCGGTATTACATAAAGAATTAAATGATCCTGCTATTAGTGCACTGTGGAATATTGCACAAAATATGGGAGAAAACATAATATAGGCTTGTTGGATGATAAAAAAGTGTTAATATAAACCGCTAATATTTATGTGTTTGTTAACATCTTTGTTGTGATGTCTGAGAGTTTCAATTATGGATAATACTGCCTCACTTGCTCATTCTGCCCAGTGTTTAAAAAAAGCCATTCCACTTATGGTGAAGTACAAAATGCCAGTAACGCCAATAAACTATGCGATTTGGTACTGTTATGTACAGGGCGATAACCCGCAACTAAATACAGAGCTTGATAAAGTTATCGGTCAGCACAATACTTGCTCAGCTCAAAATGCACAGGAAATATTTGATAAATACATAAACGACGAAGAATTAGCGTTTTTTCAACAAATGTCTGAAAAATTTCATGGTACGGTAGAGCAAGTACAGTTTGACTTGAGTGACTCTATTCAGTATTCAAAAAGCTTTACTACTTCGTTAGTTGACTCACAAAATGAGTTAAAAACACTCTCTAGCATTAACTCATTTAATGAAATTCTATCTTGTGTTGAACGTCTAACAGATGAATCAATCGCAATGCAAGATTATGCTCGCGGTTTCCAAACTAAATTAGCGCAAGCATATAATGAGATAAAAGATTTAAGAGAAGCCCTCACTATGACTCAAGAAGCGGTTGATAAAGATTCACTAACGGGGTTATTTAATCGCGGTAAGTTTGATACTGACATAGTCGAGTTTTGTGTTCATGCATCTTCACAAGATGAGCAATCTAAGTTAGCCGTGTTAATAATGTTCGATATTGATCACTTCAAGCGTTTTAATGACGATTTTGGTCACCAAAAAGGCGACGAGGTACTCAAACTTGTCGCTCAGAAAGTTCAAAATTGTGTGCAAGAACAATATAATGCGTATCGTTTCGGTGGTGAAGAATTTTGTATTACAGGTTACTTTGATAGCATTAATGATGCGATGACATTCTGCAATCAGTTGCGTTTGAGTATTGCTAAATTAACTATTCGTAAAAAAGAAGATAGCGATAATAAACGTAATATCTCAGCAAGTTTTGGTATTGCTTTAATGGAGCCTTTTAGTAAAAGCTGTTTATTAGTAGAAAAGGCTGATAGAGCACTTTATTTAGCTAAAACCCATGGTCGAAATCGAGTTGAAATAGCCGCTAATTTGTAAACGTGTTCCGTTTGTATCAAATTTGTTAATGATTGTAACCCTCTAGAGCTTGTACTTATACTACTTGCTACTATAGGGTCAAAGCCACTTTATAAACTAGTGAATAACCCCATGGTGTTACATCTGAGAATAAAAATATGCATTTTATTGGCGTTGTTTAGCGCTAATGCCTTTGCTCAGACGCAGCAACACATCTCTACTGATGAACTTAAAATTAGTGTCAGCTTAGGGGGGGGAGTGATCAGTAACCCTTTACATGGTGCAGACAACATTCCTTTGGTGGTGGTTCCACAAGTGGCTTATTATGGCCAAAATTGGTTTTTTGATAACGGTCGTTTAGGCTATTCTTTTATACAAAGTGATACGCATAACATTAGCTTTGTGTCAGAAATTAACCCAGAATCACGATTTTTTATTGACTGGCACCCGCAAAATATATTCCCGCTCACAGCAACGGCTAATAACGAAATATTAGAATCGCAACACATTGAATCTCCTCGCCAGATTAATATCAATAATATTCAAAAAAGACGAGTGGTGCTGGATGCCGGCGTCAGTTATGTTTTTGTAAAACAACAACAGGTATTTTCTGCGCAATTATTGCATGACGTAAACAGTGTTTATAATAGCTTTAGGGGCTCGCTACAATGGCAATACCATTTTGATCTTAAGGTGTTAGAACTTAAATCGACCTTAGGCGTAAACTACAAATCAGCACAACTAAATAACTACTTTTATGGCTTAAACAATACAGAATCTTTATATGGTGAAATAGAAGTTGGTAGTAGCTGGCAACCTTATGCTAAAATCGACGTCCGTTGGCCGGTAGGTAAAGCCAACGCACTTCGTTTTCATTTAGCATATTATGACTATTCAGCAATGGATAGCAGTCCGCTCTTTGAACATGACTATTCAATGACCGCCTTTATAGGATTCGAACATACATTTTAATATGAAGTGTTTTATGTTGGTTGTGTTTGCAGCTTCATTTTTTAGCAACCTAAGTGTTGCAAAAGCCTCTTCACTTAACGTATCACCCAAAGTCTGTGTGGTTTCCGAACAACAAGAATTTTGTGATCTTGAGTTAAAATTTAAGTGGCAACTGTCTGAGCCAAGTGATGTGTGTTTATACCAGCAAGATACCCAATTGCAATGTTGGCAAGGGGTAAAAAAAGGGCAATTTAGTTATAAAGCGCGTGTTCAGGTGGAGACCATATACTCCCTGATTAATCCCCTTACAGGTGTGTCATTAGCGAGTGTGCAAGTAGAAGTGCAAACTGCATACGCTAAGAAAAAACATCGGCTACGCTCACCTTGGAGCTTTTTTTAATTTAGGAGCAGTAAATGCCAAAGATATTACTTGTTGAAGATGACTTAGGGTTGCAACAATTAACCAAAGACTATCTTGAGCATAATGGCTTAGAAGTTGACGTATTAGAACGCGGTGACGAAGTGTTTCCTTATCTGAGTGAAAACCATGTTGATTTAATCATTCTAGATGTGATGCTGCCAGGAAAAGATGGCTTTAGTGTGTGCCGTCAAGTGCGCGACAAATACACCTTACCTATTTTAATGCTTACTGCAAAGGGCGAAGATTTTGACCAAGTTATCGGCTTAGAACTCGGTGCTGACGATTACGTTATTAAACCTGCAGAGCCGCGCGTACTATTGGCGCGAATTAGTGCATTATTACGCCGTGGACAGCCTAGCGTAAAAGCCATAGAAGAGCTTAAGTTTGGTGACTTATCAATAGATAAAACTAGCCGTATTGTAAAGCTAAGTGGTGTTGAAATCGTATTAACCTCACATGAGTTTGAATTGCTGTGGTTATTAGCTTCAAATGCAGGAGAAGTGCTCAGCCGAGAACATGTGCACCAACATATGATTGGACGTGAGTACGATGGGCTAGATCGAACCGTTGATGTACGTGTGTCTCGAATTCGTAAGAAGCTTGGTGATAACAGTGATAAACCATACCGTATTAAGACAGTGTGGGGACAAGGCTATTTATTTGTATCAGATGCGTGGGACATGTAATTAATGCAAGGTATTAGGCTAGGTTAATGGGAAAGCTATTTATTAGCCTTTACGTGTATATTATTGCTTCTTTGTTTATTGCCAGTGGTGTTATAGAGCAGCTTTGGCCGTATGATGAATCTGAGCAACATGTTTTGTTAGATAATGAATTTGGGCAGTCGTTATGGCTGCTTTCTCAAACGCCAGATGGTCTTGAGCAGCTAAAGCATAATTTTGATAGCCAAGTTATCGCCCAACAAGATTTGGTTCTCCCTCCTGAGCAGCAAACACAATTAGCTCAAAATAATTACCTTTACTTGTACGATAAGCAGCAACGTATTGTTTGGTATGTCACTTTAAATAACTCTCAGTTATTACAAATAGGTCCTGTAGGTGTTAAAGCTAAAAACACCGGGACCGTGATACCTTATTTATTAGTTTTATTTATTATTAGCTTACCGATAGGGTTATGGAGCTTATTGTTATGGCGAGATTTTGCCAAGCTCAGTCAAGCCTGTGAAGCGGTCGGTGGGGCGCAAGATTTTCAATTAAGCGACAGCTCTAAATCATTCTTTTTACCCATCACTGATACATTAAAAGTAATGCAGCAACGGATAGAGTTTTTACTGAGTGCTCAACAAGAACTAACCTCATCAGTGTCACATGAGTTCAGAACACCATTAGCCCGTTTGAAGTTTGCAATCGCAATGTTAGAGAGTAAAGTTCAAGATGGCAAAGCACAGCACTATTTATCTGATATGCAAATGGATATTCATGAGCTGGAATCCTTGGTATCAGAAATGTTGGAATACGCTCGTTTAGATACACAGCAACCAAGCTTGCAATTGGTTCCCTGTGATATCGTCGCATTAATTAAAGCTAATATCGAAAAAGTAACTTTTGATACACCTATTAAATTAACCACAACGTTGCCGAGTCAATTTATAAACGTATGTGATAGTCATTTCATGTCGCGAGTGCTACAAAATTTAATTAGTAATGCACTGAAACATGCTACGCAAACTGTGCATATTAGTTTAACTGCCAACGCCGAAAAGTTATTTCTGGTGATTGAAGATGATGGCCCAGGTATTGCGGATGCTGAACGTGAGAAAGTGTTTAAACCTTTCACCCGTTTAGATAAAAGCCGTGATAAAAAAACCGGTGGGTTTGGATTAGGGCTAGCAATTGTAAATAAAATTATTAGCTGGCATAAAGGGCAGTGTAAGATTGAAGACTCACCATTGGGTGGGGTTAAGTTTATTATCACCCTCGACAACTAAATCCCAAACAATAAAAAAGCGCCATAAAGGCGCTTTTTTGCGGTTTAAAACCAAAAAATCAACAAGTAGCATATAGATAGACAGACCATTTATAGAAAAGTTCTATTTTATTTACTATTTTTTTCTAGTAATGGCATCAGCATTTGCTCTAAGCCATTAAGCTTCACTTCGTACATCATTGCGAGCTGAGAGCCAAGCTTGCTATCAGGAAAGCCTTGTTGTTTAAACCACACTAAATATGGCTCAGGCAGCAAAAGTAAAGGGCGTCCCGCATACTTGCCAAATGGCATAATGGTGTTAATCGCTACTTTTAGTTGTTGAGGATCCATTACTGACATCTTTTATAAATAATGGGGATAAGTGTAAGGGATTTTAAGGAAATAAAATAGGCTGTAACGGGCAAGTAACAGCCTATTGATAGAGGGAGTAGGCCCTCTAATTTGAGAATCTTATTGGTCACTTAAAAGCAAGGGGTCCGTTATTTGTCTTTTATAAAACACAAACTTAGGTATTAGCTTTATTCAACCAACACAGACATTTTACCTGATTTTTTCACCAATAAAATACTCAGATGTAAAGGAATGTAAATGCAATCTATTTGCATCTAAGCCCGATTACGGAAACAAGGTTTGCTTTACATGCTCTGCAAAACCGCTACCAGCCTCTAAATAAAAGTTATAAGTAGAATCTATTCCCATATCTTCTAATTCTTTTTGCTGATCGGGGTAGTTAGCAATCGCAGTTACTTGCCCTTTATAGCCTGATGCTTGTAATTGCTCTAAAGCAAAAATATTTTGCATATGCTTAGGCATAGTTAACATAACCATTTCCACATGAGAGTGATTAACGCGCTGCCAAAAATCAGGGTCGGTGGCATCGGCAATTAATACTCTGCGTCCACGTTTAATATGTTTATCGACCACCTCAGGTTTAATATCAATACCTGCAACTACATCAGGGTGAGTTGCGTTTATTGTTTCATAGGCACCAGTGCCAATTCTACCCATACCAAAGATCACTATTTTCGTATCATTTAAGTTTACAGGAAGCTCTTCTGCTAAGCGGGTCTTGCTTTCAAACTTCAATAAGAGGCGTTCAATTTTAACGTACAGCTCGTTAGAGCGTTTATTTAAAGGGGAGGCAATCACAAATGTAATTGATACGGCAATCGCGATAACCGCGAGCCATTCAGAGGTAACCATGCCGCTAGATGCAGCAACGGCACAAACAATTAAGCCAAACTCACTAAAGTTAGCCAAACTAAATGCGGTGAGCAAAGAGGTACGAGCTCGCAGTTTAAATAAATTAGTTAGTATGTAGTAAAGCAGCGTTTTAATAGGGATAATTAATACTAAAATTAAAGCAACGACTAAAGAGTGGGCAGTAAGCTCTGCACTTAAACCAATACTTAAGAAAAAGCCAACCAGTAGTATGTCTTTTAGGCTAAGCAGTGATTTAGACAGCTCACCAGCTTTTTTGTGAGGAGCGAACATCATGCCAATGATCAATGCGCCTAAATCGCCTTTTAATCCTGCGAATTCAAAGGCATTGTACCCAGCTACTAATGCAAAGAAAAAGCCAAATAACGGCAGTAACTCACCGTGTTTAGAGCGGTTTAAAACCCAGTACATAATTGGGCGAAACAAAGGTAGTGCAACAATTAACCCTAAGGCCCAAATGTTCGGTACTTTACCTGTACTGACCGCTAAGAATATGACTGCAAATATATCTTGCATAACCAAAATACCAATGGCTATTTTACCGTGCAAACTTGCCATTTCACCGCGTTCTTCAAGTACTTTTACAGCAAATACCGTACTCGAAAAGCTTAAAGCAAAGCCGACTAACAATGCACTTTGCCAGCTTAAATCGACAAATAATGGCAGTGCGAATACACCAAGCAGCAACATGAAGCCACTAAACAATGCGCTACTTAAAATAATATGTATGGTGGCAGGAGCCCACACTTGTGGTTTTATAAGGTTAGCAATTTTTAGTTTGAGGCCAATACTAAAAAGTAGCAGTGTGACCCCTAAAGAGGCAATCGTTTCGAGTAGCTCCGTGCTTTTGTAACCCGCTAAATTAAGAATAAATCCGGCCATAAGAAAGCCGATAAGCGGCGGTAATTTTAGCTGATATATACCAAAACCGCAGACGAAGGCGGTAGCAAAATAAATTAGTTCCATAGTTATTAGTATCACTGCACTTGGCATTGTAGTGTAGCGAAAAACAATGCTTATTGACAATTTATCTACTTATTTCCTACTGCTAATTGGCTGATAGTGAGTATTTATCACCTGATTGCTAAAACACCTTTATGTATGCATAAAAGCGGCTGTAAAGTACAAAAAACACACATAAATGGCTAGTTTTATGGTAAACAGCATGTAAATAGCAGTTTTTCGCTGACAAGCGCTTTTAAATGTGGTTAAGATGCCATAACGAAGGAGTTTAAGTGTAAGCAAACAAGTGTATTGCTTAGCTTAAGGAGAAAATATGTTTAAAAAGATTTTAGCATCGGTAGGCATTGGTGCCGCCAAGGTGGATACTATTTTAGAAACCGAGCATCTTCAGCCTGGCCAACTATTCAATGCACAAATTGTTATTAGTGCAGGTGATGTAAGTCAAGAAATTGCGGGTTTAGATTTAATGTTAGTTACTCGGGTTAAAGTAGCCAGTGAAGACGGTGATTACTTTACTAATCATGTTATTGATCAATGGCGCATAACTGACATTGGTACTGTTGAGCCTGGTGAAGTTAAAACTATCCCATTTGAAGCCCGTTTGCATTCAGAAACACCAATTACTGAAATTAATGCCGGTTATAACCAGTCTTATGTGTGGTTAGAAACAGGGCTTGATATTGACCTTGCGCTTGATCCAACAGATAAAGACCATTTGCACATCTATCCGAATGAAGCAGTTAAAACCTGTATGCAAGCAATGGAGAAGCTAGGATTTAGTTTAGTTAAAGCAGATGTAGAGCAAGGCCATTTACGTGCTTCTACTTTTCAATCTGTGTCTGGGTGTTATCAAGAGCTTGAATATCAACCAAATAGTCGCAGCTTATTTGGCATAAAGGAAATTGAACTGTCGTTTATTCCTGAAGCGCATAAAACGCATGTACTGATTGAGTTAGACAGAGCATTTAGAAGTGACGGTTATGTCGATTTAACTATCGAGCATGATCATGTTAACTTATCTCAGTTATGTGATCAGTTAGAGCGATTATTTGCTTAATAAGATTATGGGGCCTTTTAGTAAGGCCCTGTAATAATAAAAGGTGTTTAAATGGCGTTTAAATGTGAGCCATTCTCTGCGCTCGACTCCCAGACCCTGTTTGCAATAATGCGTGAACGTGTTGACGTATTTGTTGTAGAACAAGCGTGTCCTTACCCCGAACTTGATGATGTGGATATTGCAGATGCTACTCGCCACTTGTATTCACTCAATAGGCAAACAGTAAATGCCTATGCCCGTTGTTATGAAAAAGATGCACAGTATAGTGCGATAGGGCGCGTTTTAGTTGCTCAATCACAGCGCAGCTCTGGTTTAGGCAAAGAATTAGTTAGCCAGGCTATTGCCTGTTGTAGGACTCAGTGGCCTACTCGTGATATTTATATAGGCGCACAAACCTACCTACTAAATTTTTATCGCTCATTTGGTTTTGAGTGTGTTGGGGAGGAGTACTTAGAAGATGGCATACCCCATCAAGATATGATTTTAAAGCAGTAGATAATTCTTAATAAATAAAGGCCCACATTAGTGGGCCTTTTTTGTTTTATTAGCTAAGTAAAGAATGTAAAAATACTAAGCTAATGGCGATAGGGCATACAAACTTAGTGTACCAAGGCCATATTTTCCAAAATAAGGTGTTATGTACTTCAGGGTTACCTTGCTGGATTGCTTTGAGCAATGACGACCTGTACCAGATCCACCCTACAAAAATACAACACATAAGTCCTAATAAAGGTTGCGCGACTTTAGTTGTTAAGGTGATCACTAAACCAAATAACGTGCCTAAGTTGCACACTATGGTAATACTAACTATGGCAATTAAAGCACCTATTAACCATGTTGCTTGCACACGCTTCATTGCAAAGCGCTCTACAGTGTACGATACCGGCGCTTCAAGCATTGAAATTGACGAGGTTAGAGCGGCAATACTCATTAATGCAAAAAAAGCAAAGCCAACAAATAAACCCACACCACCCATGCCATCAAATAAGGCGGGTAAAACCTGAAATACTAAGGTGTCTTCTGAAAGTAGTTTACCTGTTGTTGACGAGAATATTTCAACACCTTGGGCTTGTGCAACATACATCGCGGGGATAATCAGTAAGCCTGCTACAAATGCGATGAATACATCAATAAGCGTAACATAAGCCCCCAAAGAGACGAGGTTTTCTTTTTTACTGATATATGAGCCATAGATAATCATTACACTGGTGCCCAGTGACAATGAAAAGAAGGCCTGTCCTAGTGCACTGACTAATAAGGTGGGATCAAAAATAGAAGAAAAGTCAGGGACTAGGTAAGCTTTTAATCCCTCAACAGCGCCTTCTTGAGTCATTACATAGGCAATTAAGGCAAACAAAATACCGAGCAAAGCAGGCATTAAACGTTTTGACCATTTTTCAATACCATTTTCAACACCGCGGCTGATAATAGCAACGGTTAAAATAATAAATACCACAGTAAAAAGAATGTTACGTGTAAGTGACTGTTCACTTAACCACGAAGATGCCGCATCTGCGCCTATGAGAGTAGTAACCGGCTCTAAAGTTGCACTTAACATCCAACCAGCAACAATCGCATAAAAGCTTAGTATAAAGCCAGCACATAAAATCCCGCCAAAGCCAACAGCAAAGGCAAACTGCTTTTGCCAAGGTTTAGTGGTTAATTTAGTTAGTGAAGAAACCGCATTAGCTTGTCCATGACGACCTATCATCAGCTCTGCCATTAAAGCAGGATAGGCTAAAAAGAAGGCCAGTACTAAGTACGCGACTAAAAAGGCAGCCCCGCCATTACTTGCTGTTTGTGTCGGGAAACCCCAAATATTACCAAGCCCAACAGCAGATCCTGCCGCAGCCATTATAAAACCAAAGCGGGAGCTAAACTCACCTCTTACTGCACTCATATTATTTTGCTTCTCTATTTTTTCGACGCCGTGACAATCTACTGGAATTGTAAAAAAATAAAAAGTGCTTATTTGACTTAGTCGCACAATTATTGCGTTTTATTTTCAGATATAAATAGCACGTGCATTTTTTGATTATAAATAGCACGATTTCTTTAATTATATTGCGTTAGTTAGAACGGATAGTAATTGTTTGATTAATATCGAAACCGCGCAATCGTAAGTGTAAAGCAGGCCCCACCAAGGTGCTCACTTTTACTCACTTCTATTGAGCCATGATGCCAATCGGCTACTTTGGCAACGATAGCCAATCCTAACCCATAACTGTTGTCACTGCGATTACGGTGGCTGCGCTCACGGAAGAACGGGCTAAATACTTTTTGATTGTTTTCTTGAGCTATTCCTGGGCCATCATCGGCAATGCTGATGACTAAAGTATGCTCTTGTAGCGAGGCGGTTACTTTAATGTGATGATGTGCAAAATCGCAGGCATTATTAATTAAGTTAGCGATCGCTCTTGCTAGCCAATGTAAGTCAGCAAAAATAGTATGATCATCACATTCTAAAGAAATATTAAGCGAACGTGCGGTTATTCTTGGTTCAAGCTGCAGCACAATATCACTTAGATATTGTTTAAGGTTTGCTGATGAGTAAGTAAGTTTATTGGCATTTTGTTCCAAAGTAGCAAATGCTAAGTAGCTTTTTAACATTGACTCCATATGATCCAAATCGGTTTCCATACGGGTTAGGTAATGCTTTATTTTGCTCTCATCATGGCTATCAAGTGCAGCGTCAACACCAAAGCGTAAGCATGCTATTGGGGTTCTTATATCATGGGACAGGCTTGAGGCCATCAGTTTATTTTCAGCAACTAACTTTTCAATTTGGCTTGCCATGCGGTTAAAGGTCAGTTCCACATCTTTAATATAGGTAAAGCGAGAGGGCTTAATTCGGGCTTTAACATTACCGGATGCGAACTGTTTTGCCGCATCATTTAATACTGTAAGACGTTTTGCTAAAGGGGTAATAATAAAACCCATAAAAACACATAAGCCTGTATAAAATAACAAAGTTAAAATTATGTCGTTTCGCTGTATGTTCTCATAAGGTTTATCTAAACGCATGGTTAAATGGTAAGGGCTTAATGCATCATTAGTGTAGAGCATGTAAAAGCCTTGCTCGTCCTCAAGTATTAACCCGCCTTGAGTTTGCATTTTATCTAATAGCGCTGATGGTAATGCTAGCGACTGATTTAATTTGTAGTTAAGAGTCAGGTTAAAATCTTTGGCTAACTTAGTTACCTGTTCTGGTCGTGCCTGTGGCTTTATAGCTGTGAGCTGTTTACTTAACCCGACAATAATCTGGCTTTGAACGCTAAACTCATCCAAAGGTGCATGTGCTTGTTGGCTAAATGCATCAATAAGCCAACCTAAAACAATAATTGAAAGCAGCGCACTGCCTAGTAGTGAAATATAAAACTTTTTCATTGATGCTATTCCATAATAGGCTGGGTGTATTGAAGTGACTTTTATTATTGTCGCGCTTATTATTTTAAGCGCTCAGGCATTAAAACTTACCACGCTGTAGTCACAAACAAATAACCACGCCCCCAAATAGTTTTTATTTTTTCTGGTTTTTGCGGATCATCATTAAACTTTTTACGCAAAGCAGAAATAAGTACATCAACGCTTCTATCTAGACCGTCATACTCCCTGCCTTTGGTTGCTTTAAACACCGCATCACGTGATACAACTTGTCCAGCGTTGCTGGCTAAGTAATGTAATAATAAATACTCTGCGCTTGAAATATTCACATCTTGCTGGTTGAGTGTAACGTTACGAGATTCGGTATTAATACTTAATTGACCAATATTGATCATGCTCTCTTGAGCATCAGTTTTAGGTATGTCGCTGCTGTAGCGTAAAGCCGACTTAATACGAGCAAGCAGTGCGCGAGGGCGAACAGGTTTTATAATGTAATCTGTGGCACCGACTTCAAGCCCAATGACCTCATCCATTTCTTCATCTCGTGCGGTGAGCATAATTATAGGAGCTTGATAAAAGCTGCGTAACTCACGGCATACACTGATACCATCAAGTCCTGGTAACATAATATCGAGTAAAATAAGTTGTGGGTTTAAATGCTTTACTTGGCTTATAACTTCATCACCGCGATGACATACATGCACAATATAACCTTGCTCAGTTAAATACTCAGTTACCCATTGTGCAAGAGAGATATCATCTTCAACCAGTAGAATAGTACCGTAATTATCCATAAGCTTTCTTCGTATACCTGAATGATGTTTATAGTGTGTGGCTAAAATAACCGCCAACGCCGCTTTTTTTGTCTATTTTGATACACCCATTGTAGTTTAACTTCGCTTACAGCAATCACTTGTGATGTATTACTATCAAACAGCTCAAATGAAATGCTCTGGGTTGAATCAAAGGCGTAATTAAGTGAGCCTTGTCGCTGTTTAAGCCAGCACTGCATAATGTATTTTGAAGTCGCATCGCGTAAACAATAATTTCCTACCTCTGGTTGCTGCCACGATAAGACAACATCGGCATAACATTGACGCCCTTCACGTAAGGCTACACAGGTATCGGGAACGGCAGTAAGGTCACTGGGTGGTTGTGTAGTGGCTGCAAGCAAAGAGCCCGAATATGTAAACAACAAACAGTAAAAAAATCTAAAGTACATAACGCAGGCCTACCTTGGCTTTGTGTTGATATCCTTGGGAAATAATTGGGCTGTCTTCAATTTCTTTTGAAAACCATGTAGTTAGCCAGCCAGCTAAAAATACCCAATCTTGATTGATGGGATATTCAGCATGAAATTCAAACATAATACTGGTACTGGCATCGGTACTATAAATAGGGCGTGCTGCGTTTGCTTCATCGCTATCAATACCAAAGTAATAGTTTGTAAAATCAGCAGAGTAGGCATTTAAGCCAATACCGGAACGAAACTCCCAATTGCGCCAAGGTTGAATATGGCTGAAAAACACATTGGCAACCCAACCATTATGAGCACCGCTAATATCATGTAAATATTCAAATGAAATTTGTGAGTTTTCAAATCGGCGTGTTAATCGAAGGCCGGTGTCAAAATCATAGTTACGCTTTTTTATACCACGCAGTGGATCAATTATTCCGTCGTTATAAAAGCCTAAACCTTGTTCATCAAAACCTGCTTGAATGTTGGTGCCTAATAAATCAAGACCCCAATCATATTTGTTAATTAAGCTATAGCCTAAAACAAGTCCACCGCTGAGCTGATTATGGTCAAAATCTAGATAAAAACTATCGTAGGAAACCGCAATACTCAAATCTAGTTCTGCACCAACATCATAGGAGTTCATGCCAACTAAATAAGAGTCTTCAATATAATAGCCTGCGCCAGCGCTCCAATCCCAGGCAAACCCAGTGGTGGGTTCCAAAGTGTTATCGGCATAGTAGCGATTACTGGCGCTGCTTTGGGCACTAAAAATAGCGGCAACTAATAAGGCCGCACAACCAAAAGACTGTTTAAGAGAAGTATACGTCATCCTTGGAACCTTAATTAGAGTTTGCTAAAGAGGCTAGGGTCTGTTGACCTTTGCGGATTAAAATTTGTTCAAACTAGGGGCGGTTTAATCGCGGCGCGAAGTTTGTAACCTAGTGGGCTAAGTAAAAACCGAGCAACAAAGAGTAAATCGCCCCTAGGCAGAACTCTTCGGGCAGCGTCTGTTTGGCATTGATGCTGCGTTATCGCCTATTTATGGGGAACAACCACACCACAAAGGCTCTGCCTTGCCTAAATACCAAACAGACTGCTGCAAATTCAACCTTGAAAGGTCAACAGACCCTAGTATATTGTCAAACTCTTAGCTAAATCTGTAAAAAAATGTAGCGGTCGTCCTAACAACTACTGAACTTTAATTTTATCAATAAGAATACTGCTTAAGTAAAATTGCATCATAGGTGTGAGAGCACTTATTTCGGTGCGTGTACATGGCCCATTTAATTTAGTTAAACGACTCAGTTTTGTAATGGTTTTATAAGCAGGGGCCGTTACTTCATTATTAAGCTCAGCTCGTTTAAGACGAGCCTGTTCGGTGTTGTGCTTGTGTATAAATGCAACAACTTCCAGCTCATTAGTGATCTTCTTTTCTTCGCTAAAGCTATAAACTAAAGGTTCACGATGAAAGCTTGCACTGTCAATTGATGATTTAGCAAACCACACCACATCGCCCGATGCTTTGTGAGTAAGTCGCATGCTAACTTGGGCCAATATATTGGCGCATTGTTGCGACGGAAATTGCTGCGCTACTTTTGAAAACAGTGAATATGGCTTTTCTGGTTGTGCTAGGGTGTACTTGGCGTCATCTATAAATTCCAGATCAACTTGATGAATCGCTAACGTGTAATCGCTATTCTCGCTAGTGGTCACCTTAAGCTGTTTATCAATTAAGGCTTGGCTTATTTGAGAGACCAAAGTGTCGGTAACACTTGCACGGTCTACGATTACTCTAACAGTTTGATTTTTTTTCACGTTGTGGGCAGGTAATTGTACCGACTTCACTTTTGGTGAAGCATGCTCAGTTTCATATTTTAACTGATAAGTTTGGCTCTTAAGCATAGGCTTTGCAGGCATTGCTAAAGGCTCTGCGGGTTGTTTAACGACAGCACAACCTGACGCTGATATTATAAAAAGTGATACAACTAAAAAACGCATAAATATTTTACATCCACTCAAAAGCCATTAATCGGACATATTGTACGTTAGTCCGAGTAAAAGTTCATGATATTATAACGGTTGATTATGACTAAAAAAGAAAAATTAGCTAAGAATGAAGTATTTTAACACCTTACCCTTTTACTTTTTTGCCGTGCTCCTTATCGGGACGCATTTACAGGCGAGCGCAAGCACAGATCCTGATTGGGAAGCATTTGTTAAAAGTTATGGACGCTATACAGAAAAAAAACTAAAAATAAAAAAAATCCCAGGAGGGGCGCTATCTATTGTCAACTCACAAGCACGTGACTACATTCATACTATGGGCAATACAAAGGTGCGCGGTGGGCAAAAAATTAACCCGCACACTCGATTTCGTTTAGCCTCCGTATCTAAAACATTTGCAGGGTCGTTAGCGGCTAAACTCGCAAATGAACAGCGGCTCAACCTTTATTTACCTGTTAGTTATTATTTACCGGATTTTAAGCAAACTGACTATAAAGATGATTTAAAAGTTTTTCATATTTTAAGCCATTCTAGTGGGCTAGTTCCTAACGCTTACGATAATTTAATCGAATCGCGAATGGGTTATAAGGACATTGTTGAAAAACTATTGAGTGTTAAACCCATTTGTGACCCTGGTGATTGCTATGGCTATCAAAATGTAATGTTTAGCTTAATAGACGACGTAATTTTAAAAAGTACCAACAAAACCTATACCCAGTGGCTTAATGAGGCGTTTTTTACTCCCCTAGAAATGAATGATGCTAGTTTGGGTTACGATGCCATGGTGCAGGATAATAACTATGCACACCCTCACGTGCGTGGCAAAAAACGTTGGTATAGCGCCCGCTTAAAAAAGAATTATTATAAAGTTGCACCCGCGGCAGGGGTAAACGCCAGTGCGTCAGATATGGCTATTTGGTTAAATGCGCAATTAGGGCAATATCCATCGGTATTATCCTTAGATGCATTGGCCACGCAAACACGCCCTTATACTCATACTAAAAAAGAACGCTACAGACGAGTATGGCGAGAGCACATGAACGAAGCCTACTATGGGCTAGGCTGGCGTGTGTATGACTATGATGATGAAACGCTTTATTATCACAGTGGTTGGGTGCAAGGCTACCGCAGTGACTTAGTGGTTTTTCCGCACTTAAATGTAGGCTTTAGTTTGATTTTAAATGCAGAAACTGGGCTCATTAATGAGCTTACTACTGAATTTATAGACCGTTTATTGGCATACAAACGAGGCAAAAAACAATGAGTGTATTGGTAAAATCAGCATGGATAGCATTACTATTAATGCTATGCAATCCTGCTTTTGCTGAGCCTGAACAGCTTTATTTGTTTCGCCATAGTGAAAAGCAAACAGGCAATAATCCATTTTTAACAGAGCAAGGGCAAGCGCGTGCTGAGCATTTGGTTTCGCTAGTTAAAACCCATCCACACATTACGTTATACAGTAGTAATTATAACCGCACATTAAATACTGCAGCGCCTTTAGCTAGGTATTTTAATATTAAAGTTATTACTTATAGTGCTGCCGATTTAACGACATTGAAAAATCAGTTGTTAGCACAAAGTGGTGTTGTGGTGGTTATAGGGCATAGTAACACCACGCCGCAATTAGCTTCGTTATTGAGTAACCAAACTATTGAGAATATGGATGAGGGGCAGTACGGGCACTATTACTCACTTAGTAGGCTTGAGCATGGCAGCTATAAAGCAAACTTACGAATAATGGATTTTTAATCCATTTATAAAAAAACCAGCCGCGGCTGGTTTTTTTATAGCTTTACAACGGGCTATTAGCCGCGAGGTAACTGAATTTTTTTCTCTGGGCTTTGACGGTAAAGCACAATCGTATGACCAATTGTTTGTAATTTGGTGGCCCCTGTTTCGCGAACAATGGCATCAAAAATAAGCTTTTTTGTTTCACGATCGTCAGTTGGCACTTTCACTTTAATTAATTCGTGAATTTCTAATGCGCTTTGGATTTCAACTACTACGCCTTCGGTTAAACCGTTAGAACCTAGTAAAACTACAGGCTTAAGGCTATGTGCCTGGCCTTTTAAAAACTGCTTTTGTTTGTTTGATAATGTCATGATATTACAAATTTTGCTGAATATGGCTTGAATTAAGGGTATTCTAACGCCATCTAGAGAATATTACTAATTAGTTGCGTGTTAATTTATGACAAATAAAAAACAGTCAGCCAGTTCACAGCGTTGGCTTAAAGAACATTTTGATGATAAATATGTTCAAGAAGCGCAAAAAAAAGGCTGGCGCTCTCGAGCTGTTTTCAAATTAGACGAAATTCAAAACAGAGATAAGTTATTGCGTCCAGCAATGACAGTAGTAGATTTAGGCGCAGCTCCAGGGAGTTGGTCACAATACTTAGCAGAAAAAGTAGGTGACAAAGGCCAAGTGGTTGCGTGTGATATTTTACCTATGGATTCATTAGCGGGTGTTGACTTTTTACAAGGTGACTTTCGTGAAGAGGCTGTACTTGATGCGCTTTTAAAACGTATTGATGGTAAAAATGTAGATGTGGTATTGTCTGATATGGCACCTAACATGAGTGGTAATAACTCGGTTGATCAGGCGGGAAGCATGTACTTGGTTGAGCTTGCACTTGATATGTGTCACCAAGTTTTAAAGAAAAATGGCGCGTTTATTGTTAAAGTATTCCAAGGTGAAGGCTTTGATCAGTATTTGCAAGATGTACGTAATAGTTTTAAAGCAGTGAAGATACGTAAACCGGATGCCTCGCGTCCCCGTTCTCGGGAAGTATATATAGTAGCGACTGGATACAAACTGTAGTACAGTTGCTTGGCGTTTAGTTGAATTTAAATTAATTGGATACAAGAGGTTAACCCCTTGAGCGATATGGCGAAAAATCTAATACTCTGGCTGGTTATTGCAGTTGTGCTTATGTCAGTATTTCAGAGCTTTAATGGCGGCGATCAAGTTGATCGTCAAACAAGTTACAGTCAATTTGTTAAAGATGCCCGTAGTGGCTCTATACAAGAAGTGTCTATTGAAAGTGGCAGTGGCACAATTACTGGCATAAAAAATAGTGGCGAGCGTTTTCAAACGATTATGCCGATTTATGATAAAGATATTTTAAATGATTTGTTAAAAAGCGATGTAAATGTCAAAGGTGTAAAACCTGAGGAACAATCGTTTTTAGCAAGCATTTTCATTTCTTGGTTCCCTATGATACTGCTAATTGGTGTGTGGATTTTCTTCATGCGTCAGATGCAAGGTGGCGGTGGCAAAGGCGCCATGTCATTTGGTAAAAGTAAAGCCCGCTTAATGAGTGAAGATCAAGTTAAAACGACCTTTGCTGATGTAGCAGGTTGTGATGAAGCCAAAGACGATGTAACCGAGCTGGTGGACTTTTTACGTGACCCTTCTAAGTTTCAAAAATTAGGCGGTAGTATTCCTAAGGGCGTACTTATGGTTGGTCCTCCAGGTACAGGTAAAACATTACTTGCGAAGGCGGTTGCCGGTGAAGCAAAAGTACCGTTTTTTACTATTTCAGGTTCCGATTTTGTTGAAATGTTTGTGGGTGTTGGTGCATCACGTGTACGTGACATGTTCGAACAAGCTAAAAAAGCAGCGCCTTGTATCATCTTCATCGATGAAATCGACGCAGTAGGTCGTAAGCGTGGCGCAGGTATGGGCGGCGGTCATGATGAACGTGAGCAAACGCTTAACCAAATGCTAGTTGAGATGGATGGCTTTGAAGGCAATGAAGGTATTATTGTTATTGCTGCGACTAACCGTCCGGATGTTCTAGATCCAGCATTACTTCGCCCTGGTCGTTTTGACCGTCAAGTTGTGGTTGGTTTACCAGATATTCGTGGTCGTGAGCAAATTCTAAAAGTACACATGCGTAAAGTACCGTTAGGTGATAACGTTGAAGCGGCAGTGATTGCTCGTGGTACACCTGGTTTCTCAGGTGCTGATCTTGCTAACTTAGTGAATGAAGCGGCTCTTTATGCAGCACGTGGTAATAAACGTGTTGTTAGTATGGCTGAATTTGACGCTGCAAAAGATAAAATCATGATGGGTGCTGAACGCAAGACCATGGTGATGAGTGAGCAAGAAAAAGAAATGACGGCTTACCATGAGGCAGGCCATGCCATTGTTGGTCGTATGGTGCCTGAGCACGATCCGGTTTATAAAGTATCTATTATTCCACGTGGCCGTGCGCTAGGTGTGACAATGTATTTACCAGAGCAAGACCGTGTTAGTCATTCTAAAGAGCTACTTGAGTCTATGATCTCTAGCCTCTATGGTGGCCGTATTGCAGAAGCCATTATTTATGGTGAAGACAAAGTAACTACAGGTGCAAGTAACGATATCGAACGTGCAACTGACATTGCTCGCAAAATGGTTACTCAATGGGGTTTAAGCGAAAAGCTAGGTCCATTACTTTATGCTGAAGATCAAAACGAAATGTACATGGGTGGCGGCGGTGGTCGTTCTATGAGCATGTCGGACGAAACGGCCAAAGTAATTGATGCAGAAGTACGTTTGTTCTCAGACCGCAACTATCAACGTGCAGAATCAATACTGAAAGAAAATATTGATATTTTACACGCAATGAAAGATGCACTGATGAAGTATGAAACTATCGATGCGAAACAGATTGATGATTTAATGGCGCGTCAGCCAGTACGTGAACCACGTGATGCGCATGACCGTCATGAAGCTAAACCTGAAAAGGAAGATGTTTCTAAAGATAAAGCAGTTGATGAAATACAAAAACCAACTAGCGAATCTAAAAACGACGACTCTAAACAAGATGAGTCTAAAAAAGATGAAACAAACCTTGATGATAAAGCGGAATAATCGTTAAAATAACGTATCCAAAAGCCCCGAAGTTCGGGGCTTTTTTGTATCAGTTTGCTGTAATTAATAAATTATACCAATGCGCTTAATAAAGTTAGCTATTTTGGATAGGAAAACCGTGCCTTGTTACCGTCCGACTTTCCTCGCTTAAAATGGTTAAGTGTCATAACGAGTTGGTATTACACTGCAGAAACATATTTTAGGGTTAGCGATGAATAATAAAATTAAGCTTGCACGTGGTCGAGTGCTTGAACTCAGCGAATCCGTTATTATGGGGATAGTAAACGTTACTCCTGATTCATTTTCAGATGGAGGCCAGTTTTTTAATACAACAGCTGCACTCAATCATGCGATGCAGTTACTTGATGAGGGAGCGACTATTTTAGATATCGGTGGTGAATCTACACGCCCGGGTGCTCCTGATGTCAGCCTTGAAGATGAACTACAGCGCGTTATCCCTCTTATTAATGCTATTCGTGAGCAAAGTGATTGCGTTATTTCAATCGATACCAGTAAAGCTGAAGTCATGCGTCAAGCCATTGAAGCAGGTGCCGATATTGTCAATGATGTGCGAGCACTGCAAGAGCCTGGTGCAATAGAGGTGGTTGCTCAATATCCTGACGTAGTCGTGTGCTTAATGCATATGCAAGGACAACCGCGAAGTATGCAAAACGCTCCTCACTATGATGATTTAGCAAGCGAGATAAATGATTTTTTTAACCAGCGTATCGCCGCATGCGAAGCTGCTGGTATAAAACAAAGCCAGTTAATATTAGATCCTGGTTTTGGATTTGGAAAAACACTTAAACACAATTATCAAATATTGGCTCAATTTAATGACTATGCGCAGCTTGGCTTACCGCTGCTTGCGGGGTTATCACGTAAGTCAATGATTGGTAATTTACTCAACAGAGATACAAAAGATAGATTAGCAGGCAGCTTAGCTGGCGCATTAATAGCTGCACAAAACGGTGCGCATATTATCCGTGTGCATGATGTAAAAGAAACCGCAGACGTGCTTGGCGTATATCAAGCCTGCAAACAAGGAGTACTTTAAATGAAAGAAAGAAAATATTTTGGCACAGACGGTGTGCGTGGTTTAGTAGGTCAAGGGCCTATTAATCCTGAGTTTGCAATGAAGCTAGGTTGGGCTGCAGGGCGTGTATTATCACAACATGGCACAAAAAAAGTCATTATTGGTAAAGATACTCGTATTTCTGGTTACATGCTTGAAACTGCATTAGAGTCTGGTCTAATTGCTGCCGGCATTGATGTTATTTTACTTGGCCCTATGCCAACGCCTGCCGTTGCTTATTTAGCGCAAACGTTTCGCGCAGAAGCGGGTATTGTGATCAGCGCATCCCATAACCCTTATTACGATAACGGCATTAAGTTTTTTAATGGCCAAGGCCTAAAGCTAGATGATGTTGTAGAGCTGCAAATTGAAGCCATGCTTGACGAACCTATGACCTGTGTAGCCTCTGATAAGCTAGGTAAAGCAACACGCTTATCAAGCGCTGATGGCCGTTATATAGAGTTTTGTAAAAGTCAGTTTCCACAAGGCTTATCACTTGAAGGGCTAAAAATAGTTTTAGATTGCGCCAACGGTGCAACCTACCACATAGCACCTTCAGTTATGCGAGAGCTTGGTGCAGAGGTGATCACCCATGCGTGTGAGCCAAATGGGGTTAATATTAACCATGAATGTGGTGCAACTCACGTAGATACACTAAAGCAAAAAGTACTTGAGCATAAAGCAGATGTAGGTATCGCTTATGATGGCGATGGCGACCGGGTGATGATGGTTGATCATAATGGCCGCGTATTTGATGGTGATGATTTAGTTTACATTATTGCTTGCCAAGCCGCTCAAGATGACAACCTAGGTGGCGGAGTTGTTGGTACTGTAATGTCGAATATGGGTCTTGAAAATGCGTTAAAAGCCAAAAATATTGCTTTTGCTCGTAGCAAAGTGGGTGACCGTTATGTGATGGAACTACTGCAGCAAAAAGGCTGGAAAATAGGCGGCGAAAGCTCAGGTCATGTTTTAAATCTAGATTTGATTAGCACTGGCGATGGCATCATTTCAAGCTTACAAGTACTTGCTGCTATGGTGGCTCAAAACCGTACACTTCAAGATTTAGGCGCTGGATTTACTAAGTACCCAATGAAAATGATTAATGTGCGATACACTGCTGGTACCGATCCAACCCAAGCACCAGAAGTGCTTGCTATTGTGGCTGAAGTAGAGCAAAGCTTAGCAGATAAAGGCCGTGTATTACTTCGTAAGTCAGGTACTGAACCTGTTGTACGAGTGATGGTTGAAGCGGAACAAGAAAAAATAGTTATCGATAGCGCTCAGAAAATAGCAGCGGTTGTCGAATCTATGAGCAAACAAACTGATTGAGAACAATAACCTCTTGTAACTTTGGGCGAGTCGAGTTAATATCTCGCCCGCTTTCTAATGTGGAGTGGAAAAATGGCAACACGCAAGGCGATGGTCGCAGGCAATTGGAAAATGAATGGTTCATTAGAACTCGTTGAGCAACTGTCTGATGCTATTAACAATGTTAAATCTTCTGAAGTAAACATTGTTTTATTTCCTCCGTTTCCACTGATATCAGCAATGATTGCAAGTGGTGTAACTACTGGGACACAAACAGTTTCAGAGAATACGCCAGGTGCCTTTACTGGTGAAGTAGATGCCCAGCTGGTAAAACAGCTAGGTGCAAAATATGTACTGGTCGGTCATTCAGAGCGCCGCAGTATATACAAAGAAAGCAACGATACCGTAGCCGCAAAATTTGCTCGCGCCCAACAAGTAGGTTTAACACCTATATTATGCGTCGGAGAGAGTGAAATAGAGCAAGAAAACGGTCAAACAGAACAGGTAGTTGCTGCGCAGATTGACGCAGTAATTAATAAATTAGGTGTAGCAGCACTGAAAGAATCTGTGATAGCATATGAGCCCGTTTGGGCTATAGGCACAGGTAAGACTGCATCGCCTGAACAGGCGCAAAGTGTTCACAAATTTATCCGTGACAAAATTGCTTCACTAGACAGCGATTTAGCACAAGGGCTAACCATCTTATATGGTGGTAGCGTAAATGAAAAAAATAGCGAATTATTATTTGCACAAACAGATATAGACGGCGGCCTAATTGGTGGCGCAAGTCTAAAAGCAGGATCATTTACTGCTATCTGCAATAGTGCAAAAGGGACCGTATAAGATGTACGAAATTTTATTAGTAGTGTATTTAATTGTAGCTTTAGCGCTTGTTGGTATGGTTTTGATCCAGCAAGGTAAAGGTGCTGACATGGGCTCATCATTTGGTGCAGGCGCATCGTCTACTGTTTTTGGTTCTTCGGGAGCCGGTAACTTTATGACGAAAACGACAACAACTCTGGCAACTATCTTTTTTGTGTTAAGTATTGTTTTAGGTAACCTGACTGCCGGTCAAATCAAAAAGACTGACGAATGGGAAAACTTAGAAGCGGCTCCAGCTGTTGAAACTGTAACACCAGTTGAAGAAGATGTTCCAGTAACATCAACTAAAGAGCAAAGCTCTGACGTACCAAATTAATTAGTTTAAATTGTTAAGTTGCTCTCTTTCCTCGAGTTAGCTTTAAGACTTAACGCTAAGCGATAGCTTAAAAAATGCGGATGTGGTGGAATTGGTAGACACGCTACCTTGAGGGGGTAGTGCTTTCGGGCGTGGGGGTTCAAGTCCCCCCATCCGCACCAAATATAAAAACCAGTAACAGCAATGTTACTGGTTTTTTTGTGCCTAAAATTTAAAATATCAAACAACTCTTTTTGGATTAATGTTGAACATTGAGTAGAACACTCTATATTTCAATTGTAAGTGTTTATGAAAGAATACTACTGTATATTTAACTTTATGTATAAAAAGCATCAAAAGTTAAAAATAAAGTTAACATTTTTGTATCTTAAGCCGATAATAACTATAGATAATTAAACGGGGTAAATTAATATGGCTTCAGGTTTCTCTTTTAAAAACCTCAGCATTACTAAAAAAATACATGCAATTACATCTATAGCGATAATCGCATTTTTAGTAATTGTTTTGGTTAATTACTTTGCTATGAACGAAAATCGCATATCACTTGATGAAATGGAGAAATCTTCTTATAAAGTTGCCAAATTAACCTTGGCTAATGTAAGCATTTTAGAAAAGTTAGATGAGTTATATACTCAGGCTGTAACGTTTGGCGAGCAAGATTTAGTAACAAAAGCGAGTGAAACTTACCAGCAGCTCATCATGAATATAGACGCAATAGAAACAATTAATGCATCTTATATTAATAGCGACACAAAAACGCGACTGACTAATTATGAGAAAATATCTGCAACGATTGCCAACGGTATGGTTAATGGCACGGCTGATTTTAGTAAAATACAACAACAGGCTCAGCTTAAAACAAGCCTTTATGAAGCTGTTTTAACTAGCTTTAAAAGTGCGCAGCAAAAAGCAGATGATCGCTTCTTCCAGCTTGTTGCTAATACAAAAGCACGCTCAGATGATGCACTTAACTTAATGCTGGTTGTTGCGGTTGTATCATTAACACTGTTATTGCTTATGGCTATTTGGATTGCACGTAATATTGGTTCATCAGCCAGTGATGCCGCTAATAACCTGAGTCTTTTAGCAAGTGGTAAAGGGTCATTAAGTACAAAGCTTGCCGTTAACTCTGAAGATGAAATAGGTCAGGTATCAATAAACTTTAATGCATTCATTAGCTTGCTTAGAGAAACCGTTTTAGAAGTCATCGCGGTATGTGAACCGTTAATGGAAAACTCAACCCGTCTTGTACAGGGGATGGAGCGAGCTGAGCGAGCAACCACTAAGCAAACTACCGATGCCGATGTTGTTAAACAGTCTATGGAAGAGATGAAGCAAAGTGTTGGCGATATTTCACAATCAGCAGCAAGCGCATCTAATGCCGTGCAAACAGCAGAAAAAGAAGTAGATCAAAGCCGTGCTCAAGTAAAAATGTCTGTTAACGCATCGCGCACTCTAAGCGATGAAATTAATATAGCGGCCAACACCATTAATAAGTTAGCCGATGACACTAAAAATGTATCGCAAATACTAAATGTAATTACATCCATTGCCGAGCAAACAAACTTATTAGCCCTAAATGCCGCAATAGAAGCTGCACGCGCGGGTGAACATGGACGAGGCTTTGCTGTGGTTGCTGATGAAGTCCGTGAGCTTGCATCACGCACTGCACAGTCAACCAATGAAATTCGTGAGTTATTAAGTACCCTAAGTGTCGCAGCCAATGAATCTGTGACGGCTATGACCTCTGCAAGAGATATGGCAACCGATAATGCCAGTGCAGCAGAGCAAACCGGTGTTTCGATTGAAAAAATAGCCGAGCAAATACTAGAAATTAATGGTATGAACTCGCAAATTGCAGCAGCAACTGAAGAGCAAACCTCAGTAGCCGCAATGGTTGTAGACAACGTATCTAATATGCATGTTTCATTCGAAGATACGATGAGCTCACTCAAAGCCGTAAGAGATGTGGCTAAAAACTTACATTACCTTTCAGATAACTTATTAGATGCAACTGCTAAGTTTAAAATTGATGAGTAGTCGTTAAGGCGATATTTTAATGTTTTATTAAGGTTGTAAATAATAGGCATAAAAAAGCCCGCAATAAAGTATTTATTGCGGGCTTTTTATTTTTAATTTAGCAGATTAATACTTGCCTACTACTTTGACTTTATCACTTGCTTTAGCGCTATCAATATAGCCAATCGCATCTGTATTAGCAGCTACAAAATCAATCACGGCTTGGTCATTATCCAGTTTACCTGGAGGTGTGCCTTTACCAGTAAAAACTAGCTTTGACCAATAAGCATTTAACTGGCTGCCTGACTTACCAACAAGCTTGTCGTTAAATTCATCAGCTACCGCAGTACCATTTTGGTTAACAGGGTTTACTTTGGTGCCATCAGCAAACGATTTGCTCTTGCCAAGGTATATTTTTTTAATATCGTCTTGGCTTACTGCATTGGCATTCGCTGGGTTAACGATTACTGCAACTTCAGCAAATGCTGCAGTACTACATAGTGTTAGCATACTGGCTAAAATTAATTTCTTCATCATTCGCTCCAATTAAAATACTAAATCAACGCCAACGGCAACTACGTCAGTTTCAGTATTTGAGATATCATCTTTTAGGCGGCTAAAGTCTACTTTAAAGGCAGCCATTGGGTGGAAGTCATAACGAGCACCAATTGTGTATACATTACTCTTAGCTTTAGAGCCTTCCAAAACTTGGTTAAGCCCAGCATTTAACGGCGGTACATTTGGTAGTGCATTATAACGATTACTATCATGCTCATCATCGTTGTTTTCATAGGTTAAATGAACAAGCCATTCGTCCATACGGTAGCCTAAAGATGTGTAATATTGAGTTTGCTTAGCGAGCGCACTGTTATCTACTTCAAACTGTGTGTATTCAGCGTCGAACAAGATATTGTTGTAATCAATTGAAAAGCCAAGTGCTAAAAATGCACCATCGTCTTCGTCAATAGCAATACTGTTTGCTTGATCAACAAAACCTGAGTTACGAAGAGCTTGTTCTAAGCCATTAAGCGCCATACCTTCGGCCGTATCATTTTCAATCTCAATACTTGTTTCAGCAACAAAGTAAGCAGCGCGAGCACTGAACCAATCGTAACTCAATGTCCAGTTTAACCCTGCAATGTCGTTAAGCTCGGTATCACCGTTAACAGATACTACGGCAATGTTATCATCGAAGCTGCCGTAAATAACCTGAAGAGTAGAGTCCCAATCACCAAGTTGAGTTGTATGTAATAAGCTTAGGCCTTCATAGGTTGAAAACGGTAAGTTATATACAGACTGAGGTGGGCGCACCCAGCGGTAGGTATAGCCAACATCTAAAAAGTCAGAGTAGCGATAAAAAGGTGCACGCATTTTACCAGCACTGATTTGTAATTCGTCAGATATCTCATAAGTTAAGTATGCCCATTCAAAGTCGGCGTCAAAATCATTCTCGCCGCGAGCCACTATCTGCGCTGTCGCGGATAGCTTCTCTTGCAGGTCAGCGGTTAGCTGAAGAGCAAACACGCTTTCATTTTTAAATGAAATATCATCATCATATCCATATAACGTTTGATCACTATCGAGCGACTTACCACCGACAATAGAAGCAAACCCATTAATACGAACTTCAGCACTCGCGTTACTTGTGGCAAGTGCGCAACAAATTGCTACTGCTACAGATAGTTTTTTCATTGTGTATCCTATTTAATTTCATGTGTATCCCGCTGCAGTATAAGATGAGTATTAACTTTTTTCTAATTAAAATTAATAAATTAAGTACTTTTCACTACTTTTTTGCAACAAGAACGCATGGCTGTGATTGAAAATTAAGGATTTTTTTATCTAAGGTAATGTAACCAACTGAGTTATTTGAGTTATTTATGATGAGGTGATGTTTATTGCAGTACGCATTAAGTAGTAATTATTTTTTTAGTTATGAACGCGTATTTATATTTTTTAGGTTATCTTGGCACCAACGAATTGCCTGCTGTTTATTTTTGACCGCTATTTTTTTATAAATTTTATGTAAGTGTACTCTAACCGTAGCTTCACTTATAAATAAACTATCAGCAATAGCACTGGAATGAAGACCACTAAAGAGTAGGTTAAGCACTTTAATTTCTTTATCAGTTAGGTTACTTGTTTGCAAAGCATTTTTTTGCTCTGTATCGAGCATTTGGCGCATCCAAATATCACTGATTGTGCGTGGAAACCACAATTCTCCTTGTGTAATTGCATCTAACCCCCTGTTGAATAGCTCTTCATTGGTGTCTTGATAAAAAAGACCTTTTAAGTTTGGCCATTCTTTTAGTGAAATAACATCAGTATCTTTAGGAATATTAAAAATAACCAATCCCTGATAATTATTGATTTGTATAAAATGGCTCAGAAGTTCGTAATTTGTAAGCGTATTGAGTGCTGAATAGCTGACTAACAATATGTCGCTATTTAATGTTGTAAAAAATAACGGATTGTAGGGGGTGTTATTAAAAAGCATGTTTGCTGATTGCGTGGTCTGTTTTTTTGTCATGCTTTTCACCTAAAAATGGTTTTGCTTAATATTTAAATATAAAGGGTCTTTGGATATTGTCATAACTTCAAGTAGCTTTAATGTGTTTTTTACAATAAACCAGCTGTATGATTAATGAGTAATATCGGTGGTGGTTAGTATTAAAGTCTTAATTTAAATTAGAACTGCGTCATTGTTTAGATAATTAGTTTAGGTTAAAAAGTTAAAAATTAATTTTTTTTGCTTAAACTAAAGTTAAATATACATATTGTAACTTTTATGTAATACAATACACTCCCAGAGGAAAGATGCATCTAAAGCATCTTTTTTTATGCCTACAATTTATGTTTACACAGCATAACGCATAATTAAATTAATACCCTTTGGAGAAAACCTTGAAATTACGCACCCTCTCACAGTTAAGTTTAGCGGTTATTGCAGCCCTAACAACTTCCGCAAATGCACAAGAAGCTAAAACGACAGCCAAACAAGACGCGTTTGAAAAAATTGAAGTGACAGCTCGTAAACGTACAGAGAGCTTGTTCGAATCTCCAACTGCGATTACATCAATAGGTGCTAACCTTATTGATAAAGCCAATATGGGTAACTTAGAAGATATTGGTAAATACGTTCCTAACTTAAACATTACTCGTTATGGTGTTGGTAATGCAGCACATGCCTCAGTTTTTATTCGTGGTATTGGTTTGCAAGATCACATTATAACAACCGATCCAGGCGTAGGTGTTTACCTAGATGGTGTTTACTTAGGTCGCCAAATGGGGTCTAACTTATCACTTCCTAATGTAGAGCGAGTTGAAGTTCTACGTGGGCCACAAGGCACACTTTATGGCCGTAACACATTAGGTGGTGCAGTAAACGTAATTACTAAACAACCTGGTGATGAAGGTATTCTAACAACAACCGCTAAAGTGGGCAGTCGTGGTCGAGTTGCGGGTGATATTTACTTTAATAATGCACTAACTAACGATCTAAGCATGTCAGCAAGTGCGTCATACAAACAACGTAATGGGGTAGGTACAGCAGTAAACTTAGCTAACCCTGAAAAAGAAATTGGTGAAGAGCAAGAGTTTAGTGGTCGTATCGCACTTAAATACGAAGCAACCAGTGATTTAGCGTTTACCTTCTCGCTAGATGGCGTTGATAATGAGTCAGGTCAATCGCCTTATACTATTGAACTGACAGATTCGTTAGATTCAAATGATGTCTTTAATGGCGATTTCCCATTATTAACTGAAGACTTAATTCCTCAAAACCCTGATGATTTAGGCACAACGGTTGCAGGTATTGAGTCAACTTCATATTCTGGTTGGGGCACGTCATTTACAGCTGACTGGGCCATTAATAACACGTATACAGCTAAGTTTATTTCAAGCTACCGTACTTCTGAGTATGAAGGTGGCTTAGATGATGATGCATCACCACTTAACTTATCTGAGTTCCCAGAAGTAGGCGGTGCAGATCAATACTCTTTTGAAGTTCAGCTAAACGCAACGTTTGATAAAATGGACTTTGTATCGGGTCTATACTTCTTTAATGAAGATGGTTTTACTCGCTCAGAAGATTTTGTATTTAGCCCATTTAACACGCCAAATGGTCTATTGAATGATGGTGTTACTCCGTCATTTGGTGGTTTTGGCTTTTTTGAAATCAATCAAGAAACAAACTCATACGCAGCTTACATCAACGGTAGTTACGATTTAACTGATGATTTAACAATCGGCGGTGGTCTTCGTTACTCAGAAGATAAAAAAGATGCGAATGCTATTTTCCCAACCTTCCCTGAGCGAAAGGACATTAGTGCAGACTTTAATGCAGTAACATGGGACATTAATGCTTCATACCAGCTTAGCAATAATATGAATGTCTACGGTCAAGTGCAAAAAGGTTACCAAACAGGTGGCTTTCCACCGCGCCCATTTGGTGGTCCGGATCAGTTTGTATCGTTTGATGAAACCAAAGCAGTTAACTACGAGATTGGTTTAAAAGGCCAGGTACATGAAAATGTATCTATGATGCTTGCAATGTTTGTTACTGACTACACTGATTTAGCATTGCCATTCTCAGATCCAACCGCGGGCGGTGGCTTTGTAACTATCGTTGAAAATGCAGGCCAGTCTAAAGCGCAAGGTATTGAGCTTGAAACCACAATTGCACTAACCGACGACTTTACTATTCGCACTGCAGTAGGTTACTTAGATTCTGAAATTACAGAAGTGGCTGAGGGCGTACAAGGTATTGGTAAAGGTGACTCACCAGCACTGACACCTCGTTGGACAGTGATGGTTGCTCCATCTTACTTTGTTGATTTAAGCAATGGTGGCACTGTTGCATTAAATGCAAACTACTCGTACCGTAGCGAAATGCAAGGTCAGTCAGTTTTCAATAAAAGTGAAACGATTGATTCGCGTGAGCTAGTTGGTTTTAATATTTCTTACACTAATCCATACGGCGATATGGAAGTAACGCTATATGGTGAGAACGTATTAAACGAAGTTTACGATGTAGGTCGCCTGCAGCAAACTGGCTTTGTTGGCGTAATGCGCAGCAATGATCGTAGTGAGTTTGGTTTAAAATTCAAAAAAGACTTTGAACTATAATCTATAACTTGCTCTAAAAATAAAACAAAAAAGGTAAGCCATGGCTTACCTTTTTTTATGGTTAAAAATAATTAACCTTCTTTATGCTCTTCACGTGCTTGCTCAATTTCTGCCGCAATTTCACGTGCTTTTTGCTTAGTTTTTTCAGTTAGCTCGCCAGCCGCTTCTTTGCTTTTGATCCATGCATCAACAGCTACTTCTTTGCCGTCATCGTACATGTCTAAGCCCATCGCTTTACTCTCTTCGAGTAGCTTATTTAATGACTCGTCATTTTTAAGCTCATTGGTTTTTTCTTTAACGTCGTTCCACGTTTCGTTTAGCTTTTCTTGAACTTCAGCGCTCGTTTGTTTGGCGTCTTGTTTCACTTCGTTGGCATCTTCACACCCTGTTAGTGTAATTAAAGTGCCTAATAATGCTAAACCTGCTAATTTCTTCATTGACTATCTCCTTTAGTGAAAAATATATTTCAGAGGTAACTATACAACAATGAAAATGAACATAGCTGTAACAACACGATTAAGTTTTAAATTAATGGACGAAAATGATTGGCAGCAATTATATGAGCTCGATCAAGACCCAGCCGTTATGCAGTATTTGACTCAAGGTAAACCTACCACTCTTGAAGAGATAAAAACGAAAGCCATTCCAAGAATGCTCGCTTATCGCAATGAGCAACAAGGTTGGGGACTATGGCAAGTAACTCTGCGTGAAAGTAATACTTTTATTGGCTGGGTGCTTGTTCGGCCGATGGGCTTTTTTTCAGATACGCCTGACTTTAGTGATATTGAAGTAGGCTGGCGGTTTAAACGAGCGAGTTGGGGTAAGGGTTATGCAATTGAGGCGGCACAAGCGATTTGCTCAACGATTGAAAAACAGTCGCAAGTAAAGGCAATCAGTGCCACAGCGCTGACCGCCAACGTTGGCTCAATTAACATCATGAAAAAGCTCGGTATGCAGCTACAGCACTATTATATTCATACTGATGATGGCTCAAACTTAACTGCTGCGCTTTATTCAAAGCCGTGCAGTTGAGCTAAAACTTCCTAAGCCTTAAAAATGTAGCATCTAAATATTGACCTGATGTTTGTTACTATGCATTAATGTTTGCCATCAATGTATAAAAATAACCTAAGGATATGGGATGGGAGCACTTTTTTCACCAAGCAAGCTAATTATCAGTAGTATTGTGGTAATACAGTTATGTGTTTTTAATGTAGCGGCTAAACAGAGTGCCGTTGCCATGCCTGACACTTTTAGTGCACATGCTGCAAAAGCTGTGTTAGAACAGGGGGGGAACGCGGTTGATGCAGCCATTGCAGCACAGTTTGTATTGGCCGTTACGCTTCCCGAGGCGGGTAATATTGGCGGCGGTGGGTTTATGCTTATTCATAAGGATGGGCAAGGTGATTTTATAGATTACCGTGAAACTGCACCGAACGCCGCACATCGTGATATGTATTTAGACGCGCAAGGGCAAGTTATTGCTAATAAATCTATTTATGGTATTCATGCCAGTGGCGTACCTGGGAGTGTTGCTGGTATGTGGCTAGCACATAAGAAGCATGGCACACTTCCTTGGAAAACCTTAGTACAACCTGCGGTTACATTAGCTGAGCAAGGTTTCGTGGTGCCCGAAAAGTTGGCTCAGTTAATTAAGGGCTATATAGAGCACCTAAACAATAAAAACATTAAAGTAAATTTTGCCAGTTATTTTGCAAGCGCTACATCAGGTAAGCTTTTTAAACAACTTGAGCTTGCCGCGACACTCAAACGCATTCGCGATAATGGCCAAGATGGCTTTTATCAAGGTGAAACTGCAACGATCATCGCAAACTTTATGAAGCAACATGGCGGTATTATTACTAAAGACGATTTAAAAAATTACCGCGCAAAGTCTCGTACTCCTATAAAAGCTAACTGGAACGGCTATCAAGTGCTTACTTCACCGCCACCAAGCTCCGGCGGTATTGCTATATTACAATGGCTTAAAATGTATGAGCTTAAAAAGCCCATAGCTGCACCATCACATAATTCAGTTGGGTATGTGCACTTACTTGCTGAAATAGGTAAGCGAGTGTTTGCTGATAGGGCAGAATACTTAGGCGATCCTGATTTTTACCAAGTGCCTACAGCTAAGTTACTTGCAGAAAACTATCTTAAAAACCGCAGCAATAGTATAGATTTAAAGGCCATTTCTACCACTGAAAATATTAAACCGGGTTTAAAAGAAAGCGAACAAACCACTCACTTTTCTATTATTGATAACATGGGGAATGCCGTTGCTAATACCACCACCATCAATTTAGGGTTTGGTAGTGGCGTAGTCGTAGAAGGCGCTGGCTTTATTTTAAATGATGAAATGGATGACTTTAGCGCTAAGCCCGGGGTTATGAATGTATTTGGCGCCATTGGCGGAAAAGCGAATGAAATTCAGCCACATAAACGTATGTTAAGCTCTATGACTCCAACCATTTTACTCAGTAATAATAAGGTGAAAATGGTAACAGGGTCGCCTGGCGGCACCACAATTATTAGTTCAGTGTATCAATCAATACTCAATGTGATTGAATTTAATATGAGCGCAAATGAAGTAGTAAATAGCCCGCGTTTTCACCATCAGTTATGGCCTAAAAATGTAATTAGAGCGCACTCGGGTTTGGAGTCCTCAGTAAAGCAACAGCTAATAAAAATGGGTTATACAGTGGATGAGCGTCACTTTGGTGATATGCATGTGATTATCAATAATGATGGCAAATTAGATGCGGCGTCTGAGCAAAGCGGAAGAGGGCAAGCGATAGTATTTTAACGTTAACAATTGACGTTCGAATGGTATGCACCCCAAAACCATCATTGGGGTGCACACATTAGAACAACTATAGGGACTAGCCTATAGCCGGTATAAGTCCTGCCATTTGCAGGCATTGTGCGCTAATAATTGAAATACCACACAAAGCGGCTATGGCCAAACCAATATTACCACTGCGTACTTTATAGCCTTCTTTTTCAATCCCCTGACGCTGCTTGTACACCATGCTAACAGGTAAAAATACTGCCAATATGACCAAAGCAATGGCTGCATAGCCTAATGCCATAATAAATCCTTGCGGGTAAAATAAAGCAAATCCAAGAGGAGGAACAAAAGTAATAAGTGCTGTTTTAATTCTATCAGCCCCCGTGTCTGCTTTTTTGAATGTGTCAGCAAAAAAGTCAAATAACCCCAAGCTTACCCCTAAAAATGACGTTGCTAGAGCTAAGTCGGCAAAGAGTTTAACTGCAGTAGAAACATTGGCATTATTGGCAATATTGGCCACACTGGCTACAAACCCAGTTAACCCTTCGCTTTGTAGTAATTGATCTTGGCTCATTATGCCTTGGCTTAATACTTGCCAAAATATATAAATAACCAGTGGTAAAGAGGCGCCTGCAATCATAACTTTGCGCAAGGCTTTTATGTCAAGTCCGACATATTTAACAATAGAAGGAATAGAGCCATGAAAGCCAAAAGAGGTAAATACCACTGGAATAGCCGACAGTATCAGTCCTTGCTCAACAGGCATTTCCAATAAGTGTTGGCCATGTACATAAGGTGTTAACATATAAAACAAGCTAGCTAAAACTACTATTTTTACACTAAATAGTACTCGGTTAAGCTTATCAACTTTACTAGTACCCAAAGTCACCACGCCTGCAATCAATACAGCTAAAATAACGGAGCCTAATTGAGGAGCAATACTAAGATTAAACCCAGTATTAATGCGCTCTTGTAGCTGAGCACCACCACCGGCTATGTAAGCAGCGCACAGTGCATAAAATAAAAATATCATCGAAAAGTTAGCCACATATTGGCCACGCTTACCAAGCCAAAGCTTAGCCAGTGTATTTAAGGTGGCGTCGCGAGGAGCGTATTGGTGAAGCTCCAACATAAGCAAAGCGGTGTAGGTCATTAGTAACCAACACCCTACAATTAACACCATTGCCGTATTAAATCCCAGTCCCGCAGAGGCAATGGGGAGGGCAAGCATACCTGCACCTATGGTGGTTCCTGCAACAATTAACATGCTACCTATTGTTTTATTTTTAAGCACTTAATGATCCTGATCAAACGTGAGAGACACGCAAGATATAACTAGTTGTGCAAAACTTAAATAGTTTTGTCATAAAAGAGACAAAATAAAATGTAATCTTCTATTTACAACTGTATTAAAAAAGCCAAAATCATCAAGAAATTAAATTTAACTTATTAATATAAATGAAAAAATAAAAAGCCAAATGTTAATAACTAAATGGTCAGAGTATTGTTTTTTAACAATAGAGGCATGATTAAATTGATAGGTATTGACCGAAAGTGCTTAAATTACACATTCGGCCATTAAAGGAGAGAGCTTAACTTACATTTTTGCTATTTGAATTACCAAGCGACGGTTTTTATCACGGCCTAAAATATTATCATTGGTGTCTACAAAGCGTTTTTCACCAAAGCCTTCAGTAACCACTTTAGTTTCATCAACGCCTAAGCCAACCATGTAATCTTTAATAGCCTTAGCACGGGTTCTAGATAAATCGAGGTTATTCCAACGACCGCCATAACTATCGGTGTACGATGCAATACTGATTGATTCTATACTCGGGTCGTTTTTTAAATATTCAGCAATTTTATCGAGGCGCTGCTGCGATGACTTGGTTAACTTACTGCTATTCGATTCATAATTCATTATAGTGAACGAAATATCTTCAAAATTGTATGGCAGCAATTCGTCTCGGCATTGTAAAAACGCCCAATACGCTTGCTTAAAATTAACATTAGACATACCCACGGCAATTTTATCGGCACTATTTTGCCAGTCCTGGTAGTAAAAAGTGGGTTGGTTGCCTTTTTCAAGCTCAGTCAGCATTTCCCATGCTGTTTTATTGCCTAATTCACCATCAAACTTTTTAAGTAATTTCATATCAGCAATATCACGGGCAGGGCGGCCTGCTCGCCAGCTAGGTGGTACCGCTTTTAAACCGGCAATCGCGTAATTTTCTGGGCGCACGACCATGTCTAAATTAAAAGTGAGATCTTTGTTTTTACTGGCTGATGCTTTAAAAACGGCTTCACCATAGTAGGGAACTTCATGATTTAATTGGCATTGTAAGCGAGTTGTTTTAACCAAGTTCCAATTTGAATTATCTTGGTTAGCCGTGTACTGGCGCATTGCCGCAGTTGTATTCAAACTACACAGCACACTACTAATGCCTAGGCTAATAAATAACAACTTACACTTCATCGAGAATTCTCCAGTTATCTAGCTCTGCCAAAAAAGTGACAAAAACCGTAAAATATTACGCAACAGCAAATAATTCAGCGTAAACGCTAATTACTAAGCAAGTAACATGCCTATAGTTTAACTGTAATTAATCAATAAATCCCCTAGCCGACAGGCCATCAATTTTGACATAATAGACAGCTAATCCCTACAAACCAAGAATACTATGGCAAATACTGAGCAAACACTTTTCGCGCAACGCTTTCGTGGCTTTTTTCCTGTGGTTATTGATGTTGAAACCGCCGGTTTTAACAAAGAAACCGACGCATTACTAGAAATTGCAGCATCCGTTTTAAAAATGGATGACGAAGGACTGCTTAGTATCGATCATACCGTTCATTTTCATGTGCAACCGTTTGAGGGTGCAAACATTGAGCAAGCTGCCATTGAGTTTAATGGGATTGAGCCTTTTTCAGCACTGAGAGGGGCAGTCCCTGAAGAAGAGGCGATTAAAGAAATTTGTAAAGTAGTGCGCAAAGCGCAAAAAGCTGCAGGGTGCCAGCGCTCTGTGGTCGTTGCTCATAATGCCGCTTTTGATCACGGCTTTTTAAATGCGGCTATTGAGCGTAATAATATCAAGCGCACACCATTTCATCCGTTTGTTAGTTTTGATACCACATCACTTGCTGGTTTGGCATTAGGGCAAACGGTACTAGCTAAAGCGTGTCGCGCAGCAGGGATAGAGTTTGATAATAAACAAGCACACTCTGCGTTATACGATACAGAACGTACTGCTGAACTGTACTGTTTAATTGTTAATCGTTGGCAGCAACTAGGTGGTTGGCCACTTGCTGTAGACGAAACACAACAGAGCGAAGACGAAGCAAACAACCAAGATTAGAAACTCAGCTCATAATAGTGAATACTTACTTTGTGGGGCTGAGTCAGTCTTAATAAGCGTTATTAAAACGATTGCGTTATTTTACCTTCACTATGAGTGATTAAATGTGGTGGGTAATTACGCGAAAAGTTAATTGATTCTCGTGCAATTTTAAGCTCTACCCCAGGGTGCATAAGCTCATTAACTTTTAAGCGACTGAGCGCTAAAAGCTGCGTCATTTTCTTTCTTAGCAACTGCTTTTGCTGATTGATGCTGGCGCTTCGGTTTGCTATGTGTTCTTCATTCGTTGTTATTTTATTCAAAAACTGCTGACGCTGTGCGCTTGCAACTTGTTTATTAATTCGCTGGCGCGCTTGCTGTAGCTCAATTGATTTACTAATTAGAACTTTTTCAAAGTCAGTAATTTGCGCTTGTTTTTGTTTTAGCACGTACCAGCGCTGTGCGATACAAACACGGGTTTTAGTTCCTGCTGGTGCTCCTAACTCGCCTGTTTCAATACGCATTGCATCAAGAATATGGCCACCAATAATTTTACCTTTGGGATCTTTTGCATTGCCCACCCTAATTAGATTTCCGGCACTCAAGTCACAATGTAATGATTGGCGATCTATTAATAAGTTTTGCTCCGTTTTTATGTCGCAGTATTGAGAGTAACCAAGCGCAACGGTTCGTTTAGCTAAAATAGAACAGGTAAATGGCTCATCGGCTTCTCGCTTACGACCAATTGCACCCTTTACTATTGTGATGGCGCTATCACTTTTGAGCTGCGCCGATTCAACAAAGCCTAAAACAGTAATATCGCCGCTGGCGGTCACGCGCATGCCATCTTTTATATCACCACTGACTATAATACTGCCATCAAATTCAACATGCCCAGTACTTGGATCAATATTGTGAAAGCATAAAACATCATCAACACGCATACCACGGGGAAGGGCAACCGGTACGCCAGTACAATCCGCAATTAATAAATTAGGGTTATCGGGCGCAATTTTAGTGCCGTCAAAAGGTTGTAATTTATGCTCTTTACCGGGAGGAGCAGTTATTACATCACCAAATACAGTAAATCCATCAACACCGGGTGTTGCAGGAATACGTCGCATTAGTTCACATCCCGGTTTTACAGTAATAATATCACCTAGGTTTCTCATATCGACTTTACCACCGCCCTTAGCTTGCGGGCTAAGTACGCGGTCTTGCGCTGTGCAGCAAAGGCGCACAAATTTGGCATCGTTACCCACTTTAGGTGCACGACCAAAAGCGACTTCGGCGCAATGCGTACTTCCTGGGGGTTGTTCGAACTGTTGCGCCAATAACTGTTCTAATGCATGAGAGCTAATGCCTTTTACAACCCCTGCTTGTGAGAACTCTTCAATCGCTTGTTCCATGCTAAGCAATTTACCGCCCTTGGCAGTAATAAGGGTAGCTTCAACGAGCATATTCTTTTCATCGATGTTTATGGTTAGCTTTGCATCAATGGCTTGAGCAATTACTAAAGAGGGGGCTTCTTCGGCGTTATTTTGAGCAAACAGCTTACCAATATTGCTAGCAATAACCTCACACTCGCAATATTCTGACTGGCCAATTAATTCAATAAGCTGTGTTGCTGTTGAGGCTAAACCTGAAACATGAGGGTGTGAAACTAAAGAGATATACCCCGTTTGCTCATCAAAAGAAAAAACCGACATTTATAAATCCTCTAGGTAATATGTCTGTTATTATTTTTTATAATTTATTAGACAAAGGTCTAGCCTTGCATTTGAGCATAAAGCACCATCATTGTTAAGTAATTGTTTCTTAATTGTCCAATATTTTACATTTACATGTGTGTTTGATGCATGATTAACCAACCAATAAAATAAAACGCCTAAGGTGTTGAGTATTCGTAGGTTACTCGGTTATACTGCTTGGACACTCTGAATGAGTAACCTTATTCAGGGGCTGATTAGGATTCGACGGAATTCAAGAAGCCCGAGGTGCATGTCGAGGTGCGGTTTGCCTCGTAAAAAAGCCGCAATTTAAAGTAATCGCAAACGACGATAACTACTCTCTAGCAGCTTAGGCTGGCTAGCGCTCCTTCCATGTATTCTTGTGGACTGGATTTTGGAGTGTCACCCTAACACCTGATCGCGACGGAAACCCTGGCCGGGGTTGAAGCGTTAAAACTAAGCGGCCTCGCCTTTATCTACCGTGTTTGTCCGGGATTTAAAGGTTAATTAAATGACAATACTAAACATGTAGTACCGACGGTCGAGGCTTTTCGGACGGGGGTTCAAATCCCCCCAGCTCCACCAATAACGGTTTTTAAATTCGTTTGTTTAAAAACCCTAAAAAACCCGCAACTTGAGCAATCAAGTCGCGGGTTTTTTTATGGCTGAAATTATTGAGTTTATTGTGCTTTGGTTTATCTTGAGAACCCCGAACCCCGAACCCCATACCACTAAAAGACTAGTCGCTTACTTGCCTATTTTTTGTATTATGAGTTAATGATTAACAGCGGGCATAGATATGGATATTTTTACAGCTGAACACATTTCCCCTTTAATTTCGCTTTTACTGGTTTTACTGGCGGGGTTTACTTCGTTTGTATCGGCCGCTTTTGGTGCGGGCGGTGGTTTAATGCTGTTGGTGGTAATGGCGTCGGTTATGCCTATGGCGGTGGTGGTGCCTGTTCATGGTTTAGTGCAGTTGGGCTCTAATGCCAATCGGTTGTTGTTAAGCATTACCCATCTTGATAAGCCGATGTTGTTGTATTTTACACTGGGTGGGTTAATTGGCGCGGGGCTATCAAGCCAAGTAGTGAGCGATATTAACCTTGATAGCATGAAGCTGTTTGTGGCTTTATTTGTGATTTATTTACTGTGGGGAACAATTCCTGAATTTAATAAAGACTCACGATTAGGGCGCTTACTAGCGGGCGTAATTACGGCATTTATCTCGACTTTTGTCGGAGCAAGTGGGCCTTTGGTAGCGGGTTATTTACATATTAATCATTACGATAAGCTTAAATTTACCGCGACTTTTTCAAGTATTATGACCTTGCAGCATAGTTTAAAAGCTGTCGTTTATGCGGGGCTTGGCTTTAGTTTTTGGCAATGGTTGCCGTTAACACTGGCGATGATTTTAAGCGGAGCCATTGGCACATGGTTAGGGATTAGATTACTTAAGCGGTTATCGGTGGTACGTTTTAGAGTTATTTTTAAAGTGATTTTGACTCTGCTTGCCATACAGCTTGCATGGCAAGGGGTGAGTGTAATGTTTACTTAATAGCGGCTTTTATTGGTTTGTCGCCATCAAATACTTCAAATATGCAGCGATTGCTGCCTTGCTCTGTGGCAATGGTAAATAGAACATGGGCTACATTTTCACGGCTAATGATTGCTTTATCGCGCTCTTTAGGGCGTTCGGTAGAAATAAGTTTTGAGGCATTCTCATTAGTGAGTGAGCCTGGACGTACAATCGTATAATTGAGCCCGCTATTAATTAAATGCCTATCTGCCATATGCTTAGCTACTAAATAGGGTTTTAAGTCGCTTTGGATTGCATCCGGATCGTCTGCACCAATAGAACTCACCATAGTAAAGTGTTTGGCTGCATGTTCTTTTGCGTAATTAATGGCTTTAGTTGCAGCCCATAAATCAATAAGTAAGGTTTTATCTGCACCGGTATTTCCGCCTGAACCTGCGGCAAAAATGATATGGTCGCAACCGCGCAGCGCATCGCTAAAATCATTTTCTAAATCTTGCTCTACGATTGTTAGATAGTCGCTATTTAAGTCATCTAATTTGCTTTTGTCACGCACTAAAGCCACTACAGAATGTTGGTGTTCAAGCAATAGTTGGGTGGTTAGTTTACCAATTTGCCCACTGGCACCAATTACTAATGTTTTACTCATCACATACTCCTTATTTTATAAGACAAAACAGCCGACTTAAACTTTATCCACTGTACTAAAGAGCTGGGGGTAATAATTTGTTTTTAAAGTATAGGTTTGTTTTTTAGTGTGAGCAGTGTGATCTGCCTTTTAAATTTTATTGCGAATAAGGTCTCGAACAATAAAGCGGCCAGGGTGAATTGCTTGGCTTACACGCTCACTTAGTGGGCGTGGTTCATTGTTTAAACTACTTATTAAGTGCTCAGCAGATAACGGTGCACTGCATAATGCTCGCGCGCCAAAGCCGGTAAAAATATGTAGGCCCTGTTGTGGTTTTTCTAACGGCTGATATTTATAGCGCTTGCCCAAGCGTAAATTAGCAAATGCATGTATATAATCAGTTTGCTCCACCCATTCACCAGCCATAGGTAAGTGGTCAATAAAACTACAGCGAACAGCGGCTTTGGCTGAACTAATATCGCCTAAGCTAGTGGCAAATTCAGTGTTGTTATAAAAACTCAGTAATTGCTCGCGGTTAGTGTGGTTGTCTTGCTCGGTCACTTCGCGGCTTTTGCTATTTTTTTCAAAGGTGGCGCCCATACAATGATGATCTAAATAAGCGGGAGTAAAATAACCTTTGTGACACAACACAGTATTAAGTTTACGAGATTGCTCGCTTGCCTGAACATGTGAGACTTGGCCGCGAACGCCAACAATGGGAAGTGTTTTGGTTTGCGTAAATGCATCACTGTGCTCACCAGTACAAATAATCACATCGCTAAAGGGGCCAAATGTTTGCTTTTGCGTGGTTAAGTACCAACCATCGGGTTGTTTATTAAATTGCTCAATATGGCAGTTAAATAGGCTTTCAAACGAATTTAATTGCTGTGCGGCATCTAACATTGCACAAACTAACTGCGGGGGATTAACCCAGCCGCCTTGTTCAAAAAACACCCCTGAGTAACCTGTTTTAACCCCAGCGATAGCATCACCCTCATTAGCAGTCACATTTCGCATAAGCTGCTCTGGCCACAGTTGTTTATCAGCGAGGTTCTGATGGCGATCTGCCAATGGCTGTTTTACTGCATGTTGTAATACACCACACCACTGGTGATCAAACAAAAAGCCATTGTTGAGTAATTGATTATAAAGCCGCTTTGCGTATAAAAAACTGTGGGCAAATAATTCACTATGTGGCGAGTTTTTTGCCTGTAAGTGTGGATACACAGCCCCTTGCACATTGTGCGATGCACCCATTGCGGGTTTTTCATCTTGGCAAAATAAGTGGCTTTTTATCCCACGCTTTGCGAGGCTATAAAGTATGCAACTGCTCGCTATACCACCGCCAATAACAGCCACACTTGAAAGCGGTGAGGGGTGATGCTCAAAATAGGCGGGAGCTGATTGTTTTGGGTTGGCTTGAGCAAGTGTGCCAATTAGCATCTCACGCTTTCGGCCAAAGCCTTTGGCTTTTTGCATGCTAAAGCCTGCCTCGTTTAGTCCTCTGCGCACAAAGCCCGCAGCGGTAAACGTGGCTAATGTGGCATTGCTTCTGGAAATATCAACCATGGCGTTAAATACACTTTGCTGCCACATATCGGGGTTTTTACTTGGCGCAAAGCCATCTAAAAACCACGCATCAACCAGCCCACTTTGTGGGTAGCTCATGCTATTAATACATTCCAGTACGTCGCCAAAGTAGAGGTCGAGGATTACACGGCCATTGGCAAATTCAAGTCGGTGGCAGCCATTTAAATTAATCGGGTAGTGGGTAATGAGTTGGTCGCTTAAATGGCTTAAACTAGGCCAAGCTTGCAAGGCTTGTTTTAAATCATTTACGCTAAGTGGATATTTTTCAAAAGAAATAAAATGTAATCGCTGCACTTTATTTGGTTGTTCATTTTGAACTTGTAGGCACTGTAAGTGGTCAGAAAACTGCAGCCATGCATTCAAAAAGTTAAGCCCAGTACCAAAACCGGTTTCGGCGATAACAAAGTGTTCACGGTCATGATTTTGTAACCGTGTATCTATACTGTTTTGTTGATAAAACACATAATGCGATTCAGCAAGGCCGTCGTCATTAGAAAAATAAACATCGTCAAAGTCATTGGCAACTGGTGTGCCTAAGTCGTTAAAGTGTATATGGGCGTTTTTTATCATGACCAATTCAATTTATAGATAATTTTTTAATTATTTTACGTGTTTTCTTTGAAATAGTCTGGCGTTATTTATAAGCTGTAGCTTCAGAGTACAAGTGTACGCTAGAAAGCTGACCACTTAGATGATTAAATTCGCGTAAAATAGAACACAATTAAGTATTAAGCTAAGGGAATTACCCATGAGAAGAGCCGTAATAACAGGCATCGGTGTTGTATCAAGCATCGGCAATAATAAACAAGAAGTAGTAGAGTCACTAAAAGCGGGTAAAAGTGGTATTGCTTTTAATCAAGAATTTGCTGATTACAAATTGCGTAGCAATGTATCAGGTAAAATTGATATTGATGTTAAAGAGCATGTTGATCGTAAAGCAATGCGCTTTATGGGCGATGCGGCGGCTTACTCTTATATTTCAATGGCGCAAGCGATTGAAGATGCGGGTCTTAGCGACGAGCAAGTATCAAACGAGCGTACTGGTTTATTAGTTGGCTCTGGTGGTGGTTCATCAAAATGGCAAGTAGAAGCGGCTGATATTCTTCGTGAAAAAGGCGTTAAGCGCGTTGGCCCTTACATGGTGCCACGTACTATGGCAAGTACCACCTCTGCATGTTTAGCAACGCCGTTTAAAATTAAAGGTGTTAACTATTCAATTAGTTCTGCGTGTGCGACTTCTGCGCATTGTATTGGCCACGCGGTGGAACAAATTCAATTAGGCAAACAAGACGTTATTTTTGCAGGCGGCGGTGAAGAGCTTCACTGGACGTTAGCAATGGAATTTGACGCTATGGGTGCGCTTTCTACTAAATACAACGACACACCTGAAAAAGCATCACGTACTTATGATGCAAACCGCGATGGTTTTGTAATTTCAGCCGGTGGCGGTATTGTGGTTGTTGAAGAACTTGAACATGCACTTGCTCGTGGCGCGCATATTTACGCTGAAATTACCGGTTACGGCGCAACCTCAGATGGTTACGACATGGTTGCACCATCGGGTGAAGGTGCGGCACGTTGTATGCGCCAAGCTATGCAAAACGTTGACAGCATTGATTACTTAAATACCCACGGTACATCTACACCAGTAGGTGATGTTAAAGAGCTAGGCGCTATTCAAGAAGTATTTGGTGGTAACTCACCAATGATCAGTGCCACTAAAGCAATGACAGGCCATGCATTGGGTGCGGCTGGCGTACACGAAGCTATCTTTTCATTACTCATGCTTGAGCATGGTTTTGTTGCGCCATCTATCAATATTGATGAGTTAGATGAACAAGCGGCAGGCTTGAATATTGTGACTGAAGCAAAAGACGTTGAACTAAACACGGTTATGTCTAACAGCTTTGGTTTTGGCGGTACTAATGCCACGCTAGTAATGAGCAAATACAAAGGTTAAGTTAATCGTTAACTATTTTAAAGCCGAGCAAAATGCTCGGCTTTTTCGTTTGTGCTAATAGGGGGTTGTTCGTTACAATAGCGCCTCATTTCGCCAAACGGACTCACAATGAAAATTCTTGCCGATCAAAATATGCCTTTAGTTGAGCAATTCTTTAAAGATATGGGTGAGGTTGAACGATTTGATGGCAGGCAATTAACCCCTGAACAACTTATCGATGTTGATGTACTGCTTACCCGCTCAGTTACTCAAGTTAACAGTGAACTATTAGCACAGGCGAATAAACTAAGCTTTGTAGGTACCGCCACGATTGGTGTTGATCATATTGATACTGATTTGCTCAGTGCTAACAATATCGGCTTTACCAGTGCGCCTGGCTGTAATGCCATTGCCGTAGCTGAGTATGTAATAAGTAGCTTATTTGCATTAAGCCAAGAAAATGCCAGTCCGTTAAGTGGTAAAACAATCGGTATTGTGGGTGTAGGTAATATTGGCAGTTGTTTAGCGCAAAAGTTAAAAGCACTGAACGTTAATTTACTATTGTGCGATCCAATTAAGCATGAGCAAGGGCTATTAACCGAGCATGTTGAGCTTGATGAGCTATTAGCGCAGTCAGATATTGTTACTTTTCATGTGCCGTTGATTAAAACGGGTAGGCACAAAACCCTGCACATGCTTGATAAAACACGCTTAACTAAACTTAAATCTGGGTTAACGTTAATAAACGCCAGCCGAGGTGATGTAATTGACAATCAAGCCTTACTTGAAGTGATGCAAGCCGGAGCAGAACTCGATTTAGTGCTGGATGTTTGGGAAAATGAACCTAATATTTTAACTGAATTACTGGAGCACGTGCGCTATGCCAGTGTTCACATTGCAGGGCATACCCTTGAAGGTAAAGCGCGAGGTACACAAATGTTGTACCAGCGCTTATGTGAGCTCAAAGGGGTTAACGCAATAAAATCGCTTGATGATTTTTTACCGCCTCCTGCGATTAAAAAAGTCACCCTAGAAAGCAGTTTTAGCGAAACAGATATAGCCCGTTTAGTGCATTTAGTTTATGACGTACGCCGTGATGATGGCATTTTACTACGTCACTTGGCCGATGAAGGCTTTGACAGCTTACGAAAAAACTACCCAACCCGCCGTGAGTTTAGCACTGTGATGGTTGAAGGTGATAGCACCGAGCTTACTGCACTTGCCCAGCTTGGCTTTACCACAGTAAACTAATTTAATTAGCGCGGTTGTTTTAACCGTGCTTACAGAGGATGAAATATGTCGCAAAAATATAACGTTGCCGTACTCGGCGCTACCGGCCTTGTTGGTCGTCAAATCATTGAAACTTTGGAAGATCGTAAATTTCCGGTCGATCAGCTGTTTTTATTAGCAAGCAGCCGAAGTGCCGGCGAAGATATAAAGTTTCGTGGTGAGAGCATAGAAGTACGCGATGTTGAAGGCTTTGACTTTAGCCAAGCGCATATCGGCTTATTTTCTGCTGGTGGCAGTGTGTCTGAAAAGTACGCCCCGATTGCTGCAGACGCAGGCTGTATTGTTATTGATAATACCTCACACTTTAGAAATGACTTTGAAGTGCCGCTAATTGTGCCAGAAGTGAATGCAGCGAGTTTAGCCGATTTTAGAAACCGTAATATAATCGCTAATCCTAATTGTTCAACTATTCAAATGATGCTCGCGCTTAAACCTATTTATGATGCCTACGGTATTGATCGTATTAACGTTTCAACCTACCAAGCAGTGTCGGGTGCAGGCAAAGAAGCGGTTGATGAATTGGCAAAACAAACAGCTAACTTAATGAATGCACGTCCAATGGAAAACGACATTTTTCCTAAGCAAATTGCGTTTAATGTTATTCCGCAAATCGATAGCTTTGAAGACAATGGCTATACACGCGAAGAAATGAAAATGGTAAACGAAACGCATAAAATTTTAGGCGATACCACCATTGCAGTAAACCCGACTTGTGTTCGTGTACCGGTGTTCTTTGGTCATTCTGAGTCAATTAATATAGAAACGCGTATGCCTTATGACTTTGAGCATGTGAAGCAATTATTGAGCGATGCACCGGGTGTTGAGCTAATTGATGATGCGGGTGATTACCCAACGGCTGTCTCTGATGCCAGTGGTAACGACACTGTTTACATTGGCCGTTTACGTGCCGATATTTCACACCCACATGGATTAAATATGTGGGTAGTAAGTGATAACACCCGTAAAGGGGCAGCAACCAACAGTGTGCAAATAGCAGAAGAACTGATTGCTAATTATATGTAATTAGCCAGAATACAGTGATAATCCAATAAACGGCAAACCAAAGTGGCTTGCCGTTTTTTTGTGCTTAAATTGCCATTTTTTTGCCACTTATAAACAACAGTAGTGTAAACACTTTGATAAACAACATAAAAATATTTTTATCTTGATGTTTAAGGTATTTATTTTCAATGCGTTGCGATGGATATTATGGCTTAACTGGTTTATAGTTTGTAACTGGAATAGAGCTTGCAATAAAAATAGATTGTAATAAAAATGTGCGTTAGCCACGTGGTTAACAACGGCAAGAATAATCAATGTTTAAGCGCCAATTGAAAGCGCTGTGTTAACATTTAAACATTAAAGGATCAGCATGCGCGGTTTCGTTTCACTTATTATATTAGCGTCTGCACTGATGGTAACGACTGTTTACTCTCAAGACAGTACTCAATTAAGAGGGCCTAAAGGCGCAGATTACGGCGCACAGGGGCGTTCTATTGGGCCAATAAAACCAACCGATACACTTTGGCGCATTGCTGTTAAGGTTCGTCCTGATAATTCAGTTAGCATTTACCAAGTTATGCAAGCCTTGTATAACAAAAACCCCAACTCATTTTTAGAACAAAATTTAAATCATATGCAAAGTGGTTCTTACTTAAAGATACCTACTTTGGCAGAAATTAGACGAGTAAACCCGCAATTAGCTAAGCAACGCTCTGAGCAAGATGATGACCTGTGGGAAAAAAAGAAAAATGGTACGCTTACTCAAGCAGAAATTAATTCAGCACAAACACAAGTCACGCAAGCTCGCAAAGCTGATGTTGATGAAGCTAAAAAAGAGTTACAACAAGAATTAAAAGCGATAAAAACAGACCAAGGTAATAAATTAGTTGAGCTTCAGCAGCAGTTTAAAAGTTCAGTTAGCAACGTAGAAGAGATCTTAGTTGAAAACAACAACCTAAAAAAACAGCTTACAGGTATTTCAAACGAGTTAGAAAACGTTCGCTTACAGCTTGGTCAAGACAGTGAAATACAGCAACAGTTAAAAGAATTAATCCTTAAGCAAAATGAGATTATTGCGCAGCAAAAATTAAAAGAGGTAGAGCAAGAGAGTGAATTTAGCTTTGCCGCGCTACTTTCGAATCCTTTAGTGCTGATTTTATTAATGACCATTCCGGCTTTATTGATCATTTTTGCCGTTGTTATGTGGTTGCGTAAGCGAAGTAATAATCAAGAGCCTGAAAGTGACGATGATGAGTTTATTCCTCAAGCACCTGCTTTTACTGATCCGATAGATGAAGTGCCAGAGCCCACTCTTGATGAAGCGCCAGCCCCCGATCCACTTGATGATATAAGTGTGCAACTAGACGATAACATGGATGACGTGTTACTCGATGATGATGTTGATTTAAACGATGATCTCGATGACGACAGTCTTCTAGATCAAGATGAGTTAGAAAGCCTACTCAGTGATGATGTTGTTTTTGAAGACGAAAATACCGAAGACGATGAACTTGATGTTTTCATGCAACAAGACTTTGATAGCTCAAATGAAGATGACACGGGCGATACTATTAATCTTGACGAATCGGATGATATTTTAAGTTCAGATGACTTAGATAGCCTGTTTGACGAAGAAGACGACGATGCTCTGCCAGATGAACCTAAAGGTGAATCGAATGATGATATGGCAGCACTTAGTGAAGAACTTGCTGAAGAGGGCGAAGACTTTAACATTGACGACTTGCTTGATGAGAATAATGAACAAGCAGATGATGTAACAGCACAAGCTGATGATGACGAGTTTGATATAGACAGTTTACTCGATGCTGAGCAACCAGCTACTGAAGATCAGAGCGAAGAGCCAGATATCGACAGCTTAGTTGATGAAGATGACGAGTTTGATATTGATGACTTGCTCGATGCTGAGCAACCGGCTACTGAAGAGCAAAGTGAAGAGCCAGATATCGACAGCTTAGTTGAAGAGGGCGACGAGTTTGATATTGACGACTTGCTCGATGCTGAGCAACCAGCTACTGAAGCTCAAACTGAAGAGCCTGATATCGATAGCCTAGTTGATGAAGACGATGAAGTTGATATTGATGAATTGCTCGATGCCGAGCAACCAACTACTGAAGCTCAAACTGAAGAGCCAGACATCGACAGCTTAGTTGATGAAGACGATGAAGTTGATATTGATGAATTGCTCGATGCTGAGCAACCAACTACTGAAGCTCAAACTGAAGAGCCTGATATCGATAGCCTAGTTGATGAAGACGATGAAGTTGATATTGATGAATTGCTCGATGCTGAGCAACCAACTACTGAAGCTCAAACTGAAGAGCCAGACATCGACAGCTTAGTTGATGAAGACGATGAAGTTGATATTGACGAATTGCTCGATGCTGAGCAACCAACTACTGAAGCTCAAACTGAAGAGCCTGATATCGACAGCTTAGTTGAAGAAGACGATGAAGTTGATATTGATGGTTTGCTCGACGCTGAGCAACCAACTACTGAAGCTCAAACTGAAGAGCCAGACATCGACAGCTTAGTTGATGAAGACGATGAAGTTGATATTGATGAATTGCTCGATGCTGAGCAACCAACTACTACTGAAGCTCAAATTGAAGAGCCAGATATCGACAGCTTAGTTGAAGAAGACGAAGTAGATATTGACGATGTACTAGATACTGAGCAACCTGAAAGTGATGTTCATGATTCTGAAATAGATCATGCATTGGCGGACTCAATTGAAGATTTAACTGACGCGCAAGAAGAGTTAAATAGTGAAGATGTAGAATCTATCGCTTTATCTTTTGCTGAGCCTGAGCCTGAGCCTGAGCCTGAGCCTGAGCCTGAGCCTGAGCCTGAGCCTGAGCCAGAAGTTGAAGCAGAGCCAGAAGTTGAAGCAGAGCCAGAAGTTGCAGCAGAGCCAGAAACTGTAGCTGAGCCTGAACTTGATGTTGAATCAGAAGATGATTTTACCGATACGTCTTCTAATTTACTCGATCCAGAAGACGCGCTTGATGAGTACAATGATGAAAACCTTGATAGCGTTGATGAGCTACTGAGCGAGTTAGAACAAACAAGTGATGATTATGTAGAAGCACCTGATTGGTCAGTTGATGGCTTAGACGAGCAATCTGAACCAGAAGCAGAGCCTGAGCTTGAAGCAGAGCCTGAGCTTGAAGCCGAGCCTGAGCTTGAATCAGAGCCAGAGCTTGAAGCAGAGCCTGAACTTGAAGTCGAGCCTGAACTTGAAGCCGAGCCTGAACTTGAAGCCGAGCCTGAACTTGAAGTAGAGCCTGAGCTTGAAGTCGAGCCTGAGCTTGAAGTCGAGCCGGAGCTTGAAGCAGAGCCTGAGCTTGAAGTCGAGCCTGAACTTGAAGCAGAGCCTGAGCTTGAAGCAGAGCCTGAGCTTGAAGCAGAGCCTGAGCTTGAAGCAGAGCCTGAGCTTGAAGGCGAGCCAGAACTTGAAGTCGAGCCTGAGCTTGAAGTCGAGCCTGAGCTTGAAGCAGAGCCTGAACTTGAAGTCGAGCCTGAGCTTGAAGTTGAGCCTGAGCTTGAAGCAGAGCCTGAACTTGAAGCAGAGCCTGAACTTGAAGTCGAGCCTGAGCTTGAAGTCGAGCCTGAGCTTGAAGCCGAACCAGAACTTGAAGTCGAGCCTGAGCTTGAAGTCGAGCCTGAGCTTGAAGGCGAACCAGAACTTGAAGTAGAGCCTGAGCTTGAAGCAGAGCCTGAGCTTGAAGTCGAGCCTGAGCTTGAAGCCGAACCTATGCTTGAAGCCGCGCCTGAGCTTGAAGTAGAGCTTGAGCTTGAAGTAGAGCCAGAGCTTGAATCAGAGCCTGATGTTGGATCAGAAGATGATTTTACCGATACGTCTTCTACTTTACTCGACCCAGAAGATGCGCTTGACGAATACAATGATGAAAACTTCAAAAGTGTTGATGATCTTTTAAGTGAGCTTGAGCAAACAGGCGATGAGGATGAACACGTACCTGACTGGTCAATGGATGACTTAAACGATGAGCTTGATGAAGAGGAAATTGATTTAGGCGATGATCCGCTTGCTGGCGATATCCAAAGTAATGATTTATCAACAGATGACGATGAGCTTTATGAGCCAGAAATAGTCACCCCAAGTGAAGAACTTGAGGAGTACCCTGAGTTAGAACTTGATGATGAACTGCCTTTATCTGATGAAGAGCAACAATCACTAACTCCAGAAGAGCTACAAGGTGATAATTTAGACGGCGATGCCACAGGTATGTCGCCTAGTCAGGCAGAGCAAGATCTCGCTAATGCTCTATCAGCAGGTAACGATCTCGATAGCCTAGAAGATGACTTTGATGATGAGCTGTTACTTAACAATGAGTTTTCAGAGTTAGATATAGAGCAAGCTTTAGATAATGATATTTCAGAGTCTACAGACCTGATTGAACAAGCTGACGATGAGCAGGCTGTTAGCACTAACGATGATTTTGATGATGATCAGCTTGATGCGTTAACAGAGTCAGCTGAATTTACCGATCAGCAAACAAATGCTGATCGTGAAGCTGATTTAACGCAAACGTCAGTACCGTCAGAATCAGAAATGATTTCAGATGATGAACTAGATGATGAGTTCATGGCTGATTTAACACAAACAGATTTTGATTCATTACTGAATGAGTTGGCTGAACCTGATGATGTTGATTTAAGCGACAGCAGTGAATTCGATGTTGATTTTAATAGCTTACTTAATGAAGATTTAGCTGATGATAAAGCACCATCGTTGCAAGAGCCCATTGAGCAACCTGAGGTTACTGAGCCATTAGATCAAGATGACTTTGTTGATATTGATGCATTACTAGAGCAAAGTGATGATGCGGATACAGATCACGAACCTTACACCGACGTCGATATGGATGTTGGTTTGGGTGACTACGATTCACTACTTGCTGGTGATAACCCTATGGATGTTGATACTCAAAGTGGTGGTTACTCGGCAAAGCTTGATCTTGCTCACGCATATATAGAAATTGATGATGCTGACTCGGCAGTTAAAATTTTAGATGAGATTATTAATAATGGCCCAGACGATGTGCAAGAAGAAGCACAAAATCTAAAAGCTAAGCTGAAAAACTAACAATAGCTAAGTCCTGGAAAGGATATCTAAGCTGTAAAACCCGTTATTGGCTAACACTAATAACGGGTTTTTTGTATCGCATAGTTAGGAACCTTAGTTCGCTGCTTTTATTGGAACGCCATATAGCATAAAATGCAGCGTCGATTAGCACAGTAGGTAAAGCAGTAATTATGCGAGTAGCACTTGGAGTAGAATACAACGGCGCGCGTTACAGTGGTTGGCAGCGTCAATCTCATGTAAATAGCGTACAACAAGAAGTAGAAAAAGCGTTGTCGCGCATTTGTAATCATCCGGTTGAAATTGTATGTGCAGGGCGCACCGATGCCGGTGTTCATGGCACTGGTCAAGTTGTGCATTTTGATACCCATGCTGAGCGTGAAATGGTGGCCTTTACATTAGGCATGAATACCTTATTACCAAAAGACATTGCTATTCGTTTTGCCCAGCCTGTGGTTGAAGACTTTCATGCTCGCTTTAGTGCAACTGCTCGTCGTTATCGTTATGTTATTTATAATTATGCGTTTCGTGGTGCGGTATTAAATGAAGGTGTTACCCATTTTCATCATCCTTTAGATGAAGTGAAAATGCAGCAGGCTTGCCAATATTTATTAGGTGAGCACGATTTCACCTCGTTTAGAGCGCTTCACTGCCAAGCTAATACGGCAACGCGAACGATTCATCATTTATCGGTACAGCGCCAAGGTGCTTATGTCATTATTGATATTAAAGCCAATGCGTTTTTGCATCATATGGTACGTAATATTACCGGGTGTTTAATGGATATCGGTTTACATAAACATGAACCAATTTGGTTAAAAGAGCTGTTAGATGTTAAAGAGCGGGCCAAAGCGAGCGCCACAGCAAAAGCGGCGGGTTTATATTTAGTAGATGTTGATTACCCAGAACACTTTAATATTCCTAGAACGCCGTTGGGGCCATTGTTTTTAGCCGATACAGATATTTAAAAGGTAATCAGGTGATGATTTTTATACGCTATTATTCGTAGGGCTAACTACTAAGACCAGTTTTTTATACCGTGATAGCGTAATTCATGTTTTAATTGGAAAAATTTGTTTGCATGGTTAACATGTAGACTCGCGACACAGAACAGCATTAAGAGAGTTGCAAATGAGTTGGCTAGAAAAAATCTTACCAAAAACGACTAAATCTTCAGGTCGTAAAGAAATTCCAGAAGGTGTATGGGCTAAATGTACGTCATGTGATTCAATTTTATATAAAGCAGAATTAGAAAAATCACTAAATGTATGCCCTAAGTGCGACCATCATATGCGTGTTAGTGGTCGTAAACGTCTTGAACAGTTTTTAGATGACGGTGACCGCCACGAATTAGGCGCTCAACACGAACCTAAAGATGTGCTTAAATTTAGAGACTCTAAAAAGTACTCAGACCGTATTAATGCAGCTCAAAAGTCAAGCGGTGAAAAAGACGCTCTGGTTGCAATGAAAGGAAACTTAAAAGGTATTCCGGTTGCCGCAGTTGCATTTGAATTCTCATTTATGGGTGGCTCAATGGCATCGGTTGTTGGTGCTCGCTTTGTTGACGCGGTTGACCAATGTTTAGAGCATAATATGCCGCTGATTTGTTTTTCTGCATCGGGCGGCGCACGTATGCAAGAGGCGCTAATGTCACTTATGCAAATGGCAAAAACCAGTGCTGCACTTGCCAAAATGACCGAAAAAGGCCTACCGTTCATTTCGGTAATGACTGACCCAACAATGGGTGGTGTATCAGCATCATTGGCAATGCTTGGTGATATTAATGTTGCAGAGCCTAAAGCTTTGATTGGTTTTGCAGGTCCTCGTGTTATTGAACAAACCGTGCGTGAAACACTGCCAGAGGGTTTCCAACGCAGTGAGTTTTTATTAGAGCACGGCGCAATCGACATGATTATTGACCGTCGAGAAATGCGCGATACGCTAGCACGTATCTTAGCAAAATTTATGAACTTGCCTTCTACGGAACAAGAGCATAGAGTAGCGTAAATTTCAGCTTTACTGATTACATGCTATGACAAAAACAATTCCTAGCCAATCATCAAGCCTTGATGATTGGCTTTGTTATTTAGAGAGTGTTCACCCTGCTAATATAGAAATGGGCTTAGAGCGCGTTGCTCGTGTTGCTAACAACATAGAGCTTTTAACTTCCTCAAGTAAAATCATTCTTATTGCAGGCACGAATGGCAAAGGAACAACGGCACGTTGTTTAGAGTCATTATTATTAGCCCAGGGTTATTGTGTTGGCACCTATGCTTCACCTCATTTAGTTCGCTACAACGAACGTGTACGCGTTAATGGGGCAGAGCTTGACGATCAATACCATGTCGATGCGTTTAATTTACTAGAGCAAGGGCGTGGTGACACACCATTAACCTATTTTGAATATGGTACCTTAGGCGCGTTGGCTATATTTAAACGCTTAGAAGTTGACTACGTGTTGTTAGAGGTCGGTTTGGGCGGGCGTTTTGACGCGACCAATATTGTTACCCCATTTGCTAGTGTGATCACCACCATCGATTTAGATCATAAAGAATATTTAGGTGATACCCGTGAGCTGGTGGCTTATGACAAGGCGGGAATTTTTAGAGAGAGTACTCCGGCAATTATTGGGGATTTAAATATTCCGCATACAATGACCGATTATGGCAAAGAAATTAACGCTAATATGGTGTTATCGGGTAGTGACTTTATTTTTAAAGAGCATGAGCAAAGTTTTAGTTGGCAATTTAAAACACATAATCTCGATTTACCTAAACCGGCCATCCCGTGTCAAAATGTGGCCACTGCGTTAACGACCTTGTCGGTGCTAGATTTATTACCAAGTGATGAAGTGATAACTCAGTGCATAGCCAACTTAGTGGTAGAAGGGCGCTTTCAACAATTAAGTGAGTCGCCATTAGTGTACACCGATGTGGCACATAACCCTGAATCGGCACGTTATTTAGCAACTAAGTTAGCAAGCTATAAAGATAAAGGCTTTAAAATTCATGCATTAGCCGCTATGCTTGCTGATAAAGATAAAGTCGGTGTGCTTAAAGAAGTGGCTGATGTAGTCGATGAATGGTCGTTGGCTAGCTTAGGTGGCCCGCGAGGGGATAGTGCAGCTCATCTTCAACAGGCGCTTTCAAGTATACCCAATAGTCATTTTAAACAGGGTTATAGCAACGTAGAGATAGCATTGGATGCTATTTTGCCAAGCCAGCCAAGTAATACACTATTGATTGTATTTGGCTCATTTTTTACCGTGGCTGGCGCTATTCATTACTTTAAAAAATAGAGAGGATGTCGGTGAACTCAGGTTTTATTAATCGCTTAGTCGGAACAAGTATTGTGGTGATCGCAGCAATTGTGTTTATTCCCAATATACTCGATGGTGAAAAAGTGCACTATAAAGAAGGCTTTAAAGCGATTCCAGAACGCTCTGAGTTCAAGACCATTGATTTACAAGAATCAATTGATCAGCAAGTGGCAAATGCAGAACCATTAAAAGAGGATGAAATTGAAAATATTCAGCCTGATGATGCTGCATTTGAGCAACAAAACAGCTCAGCTGAAACTGACGTTACTGCACAGCCAGCAATGGTTGAAGCGGTCATAGCCGATACAAAGCAAGGCACAGTCACTACCGAGCAAAATAACGCTACGCGTAATACCAATGAAAACTTAACAAGTATGGCGTATGTCATTCAGCTTGGTAGCTTTTCTCATGCGGCAAATGTAAAAGCGTTGCAGGCAAAGCTAAAAACGAAAGGTTTTAAAAGCTTTACTAGGCCAATTAAAACGCCAAATGGTACGTTAACTAAAGTATTTGTAGGGCCGTCATTAAGTAAAAATGAGCTGCAGTCCCAACTTCCCGCGCTGAAAGAGCTAACTAAGCTAAACGGTAAAGTTACTCAATTTGAAGTGGCAAAATAACTTAGTCGCTAATAGGTGAGTGTGCTTATAACTTAAAATTGCACATTTACCTAACTTATACTCCATAAGTTAAGACTAGATCTCCACCTACTTTTAGCCTGTATATTTCATGCTATTTTTTATCTAAAAACTGCATGTTTTTACTCACCTGCATTCTCACGCTTAAACTTGCATCACTGGGAGGTTTAGGTATAGAATGCGCCCAAAATTAGCGACTAATTGGTTCTTATGATCTGGGTTGATTACGCCATTATTGGCATTATTGCACTCTCTACCATCATCGGTTTAATACGCGGCTTTGTTAAAGAAGCTATGTCATTAGCGGTATGGGCAGGGGCTTTCATCATCTCCAGCTTATTTTATCAATATTTAGCTTCCTTCCTAACATCCATTTCTGAACCCCTTTTAAGAAATGCAGCGGCCATTGCCATATTATTCTTTGCGACGCTATTGTTAGGCGGTTTACTAAACTATATTTTAGGTGAGCTTGTACAGCGAACCGGATTATCCGGCACAGACCGTGTTTTTGGTGTGGTGTTTGGTGCTCTTCGAGGCGTGTTGGTCGTGAGCGCGTTACTCTTCTTTCTTGATGCTTTTACTGGTGCGCCAAATACGCATTGGTGGGGCAACTCTATTTTGATTCCAGAATTTGGCTTTGTAGTTGAATGGTTCTTTTCGTACCTAGAAAACAACTCGAGCTTTTTAAATTCAGTAAACCGTTAATCGGCGAGGATAAATTACATGTGTGGTATCGTTGGAATAGTCGGAACATCGCCAGTTAATCAGGCGATTTATGATGGCTTAACCGTTTTGCAACACCGTGGCCAAGATGCTGCGGGTATCATAACTATTGAGAACAATACATTTAGCTTGCGCAAAGCAAATGGCCTAGTGAAAGATGTATTTCACACTCGTCATATGAAACGTTTGCAAGGCAACATTGGCATTGGCCATGTGCGCTACCCAACGGCGGGTTCTTCAAGCTCGTCAGAGGCTCAGCCGTTTTACGTGAACTCTCCTTTTGGTATAGCACTTGCCCATAATGGTAACTTAACCAATGCAGAGTCGTTAAAAGAGCAGTTATTTTCAGAGGCACGTCGCCATGTTAATACCACCTCTGATTCTGAGATTTTGCTTAACATCATGGCGCATGAGCTAAGTAAGCCAGACAAACTAAAATTAGACCCTGAAGATATTTTTACAGCGGTTACTGAAGTTAACAATAAAGTGACGGGTGGTTATGCAACTATAGCCATGATTATCGGTCATGGTATTGTGGCGTTTCGCGATCCAAATGGTATCCGTCCTTTAGTATTTGGTAAACGTGAATCTGCTGCCGGTACTGAATATATGTTTGCATCAGAGAGTGTGGCGTTAAAGCCAGATGGCTTTGAGTTTATTCGTGACGTTGCCCCAGGCGAAGCTATTTACGTGACTGAAAAAGGCGAGTTTCATTCTTTTACCTGTGCAGATAAAGTGTCTTACTCACCATGTATTTTTGAATTTGTTTACTTTGCGCGCCCGGATTCAACCATTGATCGTATGTCGGTTTATGCTGCACGTGTAAATATGGGAACAAAACTAGGCGAGAAAGTAGCACGTGAGTGGGCCGATAAAGACATTGATGTTGTTATTCCTATCCCAGAAACTTCATGTGATATCGCTTTAGAAATGGCACGCGTACTTGATTTACCTTACCGCCAAGGCTTTGTTAAAAATCGCTACATTGGCCGTACGTTTATTATGCCAGGCCAAGAGCTACGTAAAAAATCAGTACGTCAAAAACTCAATGCAATTGACCGTGAGTTTAAAGGTAAAAATGTCCTACTTGTTGATGACTCAATAGTACGTGGTACTACCTCAGCACAAATAGTTGAGATGGCACGCGAGTCAGGTGCTAAAAACGTTTACTTTGCGTCAGCTGCACCGGAAATACGCTTTCCAAATGTATACGGCATAGATATGCCATCGGCGGCTGAACTAATTGCACATGGTCGTGAAGTAGAAGATATTAACCAAAGCATTAGTTCTGATGGTTTAATCTTTCAATCATTAAGTGATTTGATTGCCGCAGTTAGCCAAGAAAACCCTGAAATCACTAAGTTTGAAACGTCAGTGTTTGATGGACAATACATTACTGGCGATGTTGATCAAGACTATCTAAATCGTATTGATAAGCTACGTAACGATTCTGCTAAAAGCACTCGCGAAAACGCGATGTCGTCTGGTTTAGAAATCCATAACCAAGATGAAAACGAATCTGATTAACCGTGATAATACTGCCTGATAGCATTATCGGCGTTACAAAAAAAGGAGCTTAATCGCTCCTTTTTTGTTTTTCAATTTTTAGGTAAACATAGGGCTGATAATACCGTTGGTCCATAGCATGGCGGTAAGCGCTAAAATAATAACAAGTAGAATTAATCCACAGGTGACAACAGAGCTTGCATAAATAAAGCCGCGCTCCTGCGGAATGTGCATCAAAATAGGGACGCCGGTATACAGTAAATAAACAGAGTAAGCGAGTGCCACTAAACCAACACACACCACAAACCACAACTCAGGCCAAAAAGCTGCCAATGCCGACATAAACACCGGTGTTGCGGTATACGCTGCCAGCTCGATAGTTTGGGTAAAGGTTGGTTTAGCACCAAAAGTAACCGCCATCCAATGCGCTAAGTAGGCCAGTGCAAATACACCGCCAATCAAAGCAACATACATAGCCGCGCCAATCATTAGTGCGCTTTCATGGGTTAAAAATACTGGGTTACCTGTGCCTATACTCCAGCCTAAGTAAACCGATGAGTAATATCCCATTGCTGAGGGAAATAAAGCGATTAGCAAAATGTGCGATAAGCTGTAGGTTAAGCTTTCGTGACGGTTATCAATTGTTTGCCACTCTTCGAGTGGATGGGCGTATAAGCCCCATAGGTGATTTAGTATCATTGCGTGCTCTCCATAAAAGGATATATTACTGTTTGGTTATAGTTGGTTTGTTTTTTATACAGTCCATTTAGTTATGGTTCAGTAACTAAGCAAAGTCAAGTTATCCACATGCTTGTAATAAGGGCGTGTGTTTATTTTATTCAGGGCATTATTTCGTGTTAAAATACATAATCGCAATTTATAGCAATGAGTAGTCAGCGTGCCACATAGCCAGCTTTTAGAGCCAATTAACAACTTTTTATTATGCAGTACCCCCGATGAGTGGGTTGAACAGGCGACCAAAAAAGAAAATTTACCCATCATATTAATTGATCATTTAATTTGTGAGCTAAAAGCGGCACAAAGTGCGATGTTTTTAATCCGTAAGTATGCGGTAGATAAAGACAGCAGTGATGCACTGCTTGAGTGGCTAAAACCGTTTGAAACGCTTATTTATAAACGTGAGGGGAACTGGCGTGATTTAGCGGCTAAAAATAAACTGACAAAGTCTATTATTCCTAAATCTAACTCACCTTATGGACAAGACTTAATTGATAAAATGGTGATGTTAATAAAAGAAGAGTTGCATCACTTTTATCAAGTGTTGGAAATTATGGATGAATACGGCGTTGAATATAAAAGTATAACCCCATGTCGTTACGCTAAAGGTATGTTACGTAATGTTAAAACGTTTGAGCCCAATGCATTAGTTGATAAACTTATTGTAGGTGCGTACATAGAAGCGCGCTCATGTGAACGTTTTGCTGCGCTTGCCCCGCATGTAGATAAACGCTTAGGGGACTTTTATATTTCACTGCTTCGCTCAGAGGCTCGCCATTATCAAGATTACTTAACCCTTGCTCAAGAAATTGCTGACTTTGATATTACCGAGCGGGTAAAAGAATTTGCTGAAATAGAAGCGCATCTAATTACATCAGACGATGAAGACTTCAAATTTCATAGCGGCGTACCTATTACTGCTTGCCAACAACCCGCATAATTTACACATAAAGCTGCTACCAGTTAAACAGCAAACTGTTGTAGCAGCTAATTTTAATTAAATTCTTTTTAAATTAGACACATCCAATACCCTCACCTAATATTAGAATAACTATTTAAATTATTTAACTTATTGCTTTGTAATTCATTTTAATAACAAGGTCATACCTTATTTATTATTGGGTGAGAAGATATGCAAGATAAAGAGGGATTGTTTGTATTTGCAGCTGAAGAAGAACAGGCAGATACAGAGCTGAAAGCATGGAAAATATTAACCGTTGAGGATGACCTTGATTATCAGAACGCGTTAGTTAATAGCTTAAAAGAATTAAAAGCCAAGGATGGTTATAAATACGAGCTTTTAACAGCAAATTCTGTGCCTGAGGCTGCTCTTGCGCTGAGTATGCACCCAGACATCGCACTCATATTTATAGATGTAGTAATGGAGGAGGATGACTCAGGTCTGCGTTTAGTAAATACTATTCGAGAGGTTATTGGTAACGCAGAAATGCGTATTGTGCTGTTAACAGGCCAACCAGGTTTTGCACCAGAGAGCGATATCATGAAAGTACTTGATATCGATGAATACTGGAATAAATCAGATATTTCTGCCGAGAAGCTGCAATCAATTGTTAATAGTAACATGCGCACTTGGGAATATATTTCACAAATCAAGTCAGCCAAACAAGGTTTACAGTTGGTACTAGACGCGTCTAGAAGTATTAACGGTAAGCATGACATGGCCTCTTTTTCTTATGCTGTACTTAAAGAAATTAGTAATATTTTAAAAATAACCGAAGGCGGCGGTATTTTCTGCTCGAGTAATGTATACCCTGGCTCTGAAAGTTTAATACTTTCTACACATGGTTGCTTTAGTGGCACTAAAGGGCAACCTGTGGAACCTAACCTGCCTGCAGAAATGCTGCAAGATTTTAAACAAGCGACCAGAGAGCGTCGTCATATATTCTCAAAAAATCACAGTGTGTTTTTTTTCGAAACGCATACTTTGCAAGGTCAGGATACTGACTACATAACGATTGTAAAATCTGATAACCCTATCAATGAGCAAAATGAATATTTACTTAAAGTATTTAGTGAAAATGTTAGCACGGGATTTGCTAATATTTCGTTGTTGAATCGCTTAACTGAACTTGCTTACACCGACGTATCACTTAACTTGCAAAACCGTAACTGGTTAACCCGTGAAATAAAGAATATGAATGCCCATGAGCGGCTAAAAACGCGATTAGTCATTTTTGATATTTATCAGTTTGATGAAAAAGCGTTTACTTTCGGGAATGACTTTTGTAATAAATTAATGAAGCTAGTTCATCAAAGTATAGTTGATTCTTTTGCTAAGTATGAACCGCGCATAGCATTAATTAGTAATAAAACATTTGGCATGCTAGTCAGCGTTGACTTTGATATCTCAGATGCAATTAGTTACTTTCAAAATAAGCAAAAGTTCGAAATTGAACAGGTGAAGCAATATATTGATGTGCGTATATTGGAGTTGAAGTTAAGCGCTGCTTTAAACTTAACACCTGAAAAAGTGATTAGCTTAGCAGAGTCTAGTCTTAACTATACGGGGGCAAACCAAGCAAAGTATATTCAGCATACTGAGGAAAAAACAGATCAGATTACTCGTCGCTATGAGTTGATGGCTGAGCTTAGAACGGCTATAGGTAATAAAAGTTTAGAGGTGGCATTACAACCCAAAATCAGCTTATCAACCTTGAAACCAGCTGGTTTCGAAGCGCTCGCTAGGTGGCAAAGAGCCGATGGTAGTTTTGTTCCCCCCGACGAATTTATAGAATTAGCTGAAACAGCCGGATTAATTAATGAACTAGACCATGTAATTTTTGAGAAAATACTAGAGACTATTAATCAACTTAAAGAGCAAGGCTGCAACTTACCCGTTGCATTTAATGCATCCTCTTATGATTTAGTTGAACCAAGCTACTTTGAACAAATAAAAACTAAAATTGAAGAATACAGTATTTTGCCTTCTATGCTTGAGCTAGAGGTGACAGAGACACAAGCTATAAGCAACTATAGTTTAATTAAAGAAGCGCTTGAGCGGTTCATTGCTTTGGGTATGAAAGTCAGTATTGATGACTTTGGTACAGGGTATTCGTCTTTGGCTCACATTAATGAAATACCGTCTACGTCGATAAAAATAGATCGCTACTTTGTTAGTGACCTTGAGTTTAATGACAATAATCAATACATGATTAAGATGATATTGTCTTTGGCAAAGCAATTTGACTTTTCGGTGATTGCTGAAGGCGTTGAGAATGAATTTGAGGCCCAGTGGTTACAACAGCAGGGGTGTGAAACGGCTCAAGGTTACTACTTTGCTAAGCCATTATTTTTTAAAGATTTAATAGTGTGGCTAAAACAGTTTGAAGTGAGTGCGAATGAATAGCCTTAACAGCTTGCCGGTCGGCTCAAAAAAAAGTGTGCTGATAAAGTCTTTGTTTAGTTTATTTATTACTTTATTTGTTGGCTGGCTTATTTATGAACAAGTATATCAAGAAAAAATAAACACCATAAAAACCAAACAAGATGAAAAGTTAGTACTTATAAGTAGTGATTTTTCCAGAGAGCTCAGCAGTATTAAAAAGCTCACGCTTATACTGGCACAGGGACCCGCATTAAAAAGTGATAAACAAGGCAAACCCTTTCAACAAGAACAAATCAGAGATGAGGTAAATAACTATTTTTTAAATTTCGCCGCTATCTCTAATAATATCTCGCAAATCCGCTGGCTTGATACTCAAGGTCAGGAGCAATACCGTATTAATGTAGTGAATGGTGCAGGCAAAATTGTAGCGCCCGATGGGTTGCAAAATAAGCAAAACCGTTACTACTTTCAAAAAGGGATGCAAATTAGTGCGCCTGATATTTTTGCTACAGAAATAGATTTAAACATAGAACGCAACAAAATTATAAAACCACACCAACCAACAATCCGTGTAACCTACCGTACAAGCGAAGAAAATTACTTTTTAGATGGCCTATTGGTGGTCAATTTTAACTTAGATTATCTATTTAATCAGATCAAAAGCTATAGCCAAGAAAGTACTCATATCAGCATTTTGAATCATGATGGTTTTTGGTTGTTAAATAAAGATTCTCGCTTAGAGTGGGGGTTTATGTATGGTAAGAATGAGCAAACGCTTGCCATTCAAGAACAACGGCTTTGGCAGCAAATTATTGATGGCAAAGTCGAGTATGGTTCGCATTTTTTTAATAATAGCCTTTATACATATCGACGTTTTTCTATTTTTTCGCTACGTGAAAACACAGAAAAGATCAGTAACACCGATAAAGAGTTAATTATTCTTATCAGTAGCCCCAATGAACTTCTATTAAGCGCGCAAAAAGTCGCATTAAAGCTAGCTCTTTTATGCAGCAGCGTACTCTGCTTAGTAAGTTTTGGCTTTATTTATCGTGAGTATAGGTTTCAAAACCAGTTATTAACTCTGTCGCATAAGTTGCATATAGAAAAAGTAGAGCTGGGCATTGTCAATCGAGAGCTTGACGAAACGATTAAACAACAACAAAAATTACAAGAGGGGTTAATTGAAGCGCAAAAATTATCTTCACTCGGGTTGTTAGTTGCTGGTGTTGCCCATGAGATGAATACCCCGATTGGAGGAGCCGTTATTTCGGTTTCTAATGCCGATATGGCATTGAATAAATTAAATGAAGCCATGAAGCAAGGGCTAACTAAATCAACCCTAGAAGACACAACTACACGCATTGGAGAGAACTTAGCACTGGCAAAAGTTAACTTAAATAAAACAGCGCTGTTGGTGAAAAGCTTTAAAAAAATGGCGATTGACCGCCATAATGATGAGTTTATTGCATGTGATATTGAAAAAATCATTCAAGAGTTATTATTGACATTAAACTCTAGGTTAAAAAGCTCGCCGATAAAAGTGAAAACTATTTTTTCACTTAATAAACAAGTGGTTAGTTTGCCGGGTATCATTTCTCAGGTTGTTGAAAACTTAGTGATCAATGCGCTAAATCACGCTTTTGATGAAAAGCAGGAGGGCGTAATTGAAATAAAAGTTGAACAAGCGACTAATAATAGGGTGAGGCTGAGCGTGTCAGATAATGGTAAAGGTATTAACGCTGCGATAAAGGCAGATATATTTGAACCCTTTTATACTACAGCTAGAGGTAAAGGTAACACGGGTTTAGGTTTATATATGGTTTATCAATGGGTAACTCAAGTTTTAAAAGGGGAGATTTCGTTGCAATCTGATCTAGGCGGTAATGAAGACTACAAAACACAATTTGTTATTTTACTGCCAGAGCTTGCCACAAAAACTCATTACAATTAATTGTTAGGAGCGTTATAAAGGCGTTGAAATTAATTGTTGTGACTCGGGGGTAACCACTAAATATGAACCTTGAGTATACCAATCGCCTAACACAGTGCGAGTTAGGGTTTGGTTATTAACTTCATAGGTATGTACATTAGGGCGGTGAGTATGGCCGTGGATCATATTAGCCACGTTATGCTTAGCAAAGGTCTCTAATACAGCGCTTTGCACTACATCAAGTATTTCTATAGGTTTGTCTGCTTGACTAAGTTTACTTTTTTCACGTGCATCACGGGCTATTTTCTTTCGATACCATAATGGCATAGCAAGCATTAATTTGGGCCACCACCAACCACGACTTTTTTGACGAAACTTTTGATACTCAATATCCTGAGTACACATTTCATCACCATGTAAAATTACAGTGGGAGTGCCGTAAAGGTCGATCACTGTTTGCTCATCGAGTAGAGTCATTCCTGCCATATTGGCGTATTTTTCACGCATGATAAAATCGCGATTACCGTGTACAAAATAAATGGGGATACCCGAGTTACTAACTGCTTTTAATTGTTTGGCAACTGCTGCTGATAGTTCGCTAACATAATCGTCACCAACCCACACTTCAAAAAAATCACCTAAAATATATAGGGCGTCTACTTTTTGAGGAACAATATGGGAGTGTAAAAACTTAAAAAATGCCGCTGTAATATCAGGGCGATTTTCACTCAAATGTAAATCGGCAATAAAGTAGGTTTGGCGAGTCATGGTAGTTCCAGTTAAATAAAAGCGGGTGAATACCCGCTTTATGTATTCTTTGAAGAATAAGGGGATTTTAGCTTACAGTTACACTTTCAATTACCACATCTTCAAGTGGTACATCTTGGTGGAAACCATTGCTACCTGTAGCAACACCTTTGATTTTATTTACTACGTCCATGCCTTCTACTACTTCAGCAAACACACAGTAACCCCAACCTTGCGACGTTTCGCTGCTGTGGTTTAAAAAGTCGTTGTTATTCACGTTAATGAAAAATTGCGCTGTAGCTGAGTGTGGATCAGGCGTACGCGCCATTGCTAAAGTACCTACTTTGTTAGATAGGCCGTTGTTAGCTTCATTTTCAATTGGGTCGTTTACTTCTTTTTGTTCCATGCCCGATGCAAAACCACCGCCTTGAACCATAAAACCATCAATTACACGGTGAAAAATAGTGCCGTTATAAAAACCTGAGTTTGCATACTCTAAAAAGTTTTTTACTGTATTTGGAGCTTCGCTTTCGTGCATTTTAATGGTGATATCACCAAAGTTTGTGTGTAGAACAACCATGAGGTTTCCTATAGCTGGTTTAAATATTGGTGCTATTTTATCGTAGTTGACTCAGATTAACAAAGTAGATGTTATGTTTGTTATAAACCGCTAGAGCCCATGCTTAGCAAGTGGTAACATAGCTTTTCTGTTAATCGTGAAGGAAAGCAACTAAATGGTACAAATATACAACACACTGACACGCCAAAAAGAACAATTTAAACCTATGGTCGATGGAAAAATCGACATGTATGTGTGTGGTATCACCATTTATGATTACTGTCACATTGGCCATGCACGCACATTTGTGGGTTTTGATGTGATTGTTCGCTATCTTCGTCATTTAGGTTACGACTTAAAGTACGTACGTAATATTACCGATGTTGATGATAAAATTATCAAGCGCGCAAATGAAAACGGTGAGGCGATTAACGACTTAACCGTGCGTATGACTAAAGCCATGCATGAAGACTTTGACAGTTTAAATATGCTACGTCCTGATGTAGAGCCAACGGTTACAGGTCACATGGATGAAATTATTGCTATGGTTGAGCGTTTGATTGCCAAAGGCCATGCTTATGTTGCAGCCGATGGCGACGTTTTATTTGATGTATCAACCTTTGAGCAATACGGGGCACTTTCACAGCAAGATTTAACCATGCTGCAATCGGGCTCACGTGTGGAAGTAGCACAAGATAAAGACGATCCTCTTGATTTTGTTTTATGGAAAAAAGCTAAAGCAGGGGAGCCATCGTGGTCATCACCTTGGGGAGAGGGGCGCCCTGGTTGGCACATAGAATGTTCAGCAATGAGTTCAAAGCACCTAGGTGAGCACTTTGATATTCATGGTGGTGGTTCAGACCTACAGTTTCCGCACCACGAAAACGAAATTGCGCAATCATGCTGTGCTAACAACGGCCAATACGTTAATACTTGGATCCACACCGGTATGGTTCAAGTGAACAAAGAAAAGATGTCTAAATCATTAGATAACTTTTTTACCGTTCGTGAAGTATTAAAGCAATACGATGCTGAGTCGGTTCGCTACTTTTTAATTTCTGGCCATTACCGCAGTCAACTTAATTACTCGCAAGAAAACTTAGACCAAGCACGTTCATCACTTGAGCGTATTTACACGGCATTACGTGGTGTTGAGCCAGTTGAATGTGAGCTTGAGGGTAATGAGTATGTAGCTAAGTTTAGAAAAGCTATGAATGATGACTTTAATTCGCCAGAAGCATTACCGGTTGTATTTGAAGTTGCTAAAGAGCTAAACCGAGTAAAAGAAAGTGATAGCGAAAAAGCAGGACATTTAGCCTTTGTTCTACGCAGCTTAGGTGAAATACTTGGTATTGCTCAGCAAGCACCAGAGGCATTTTTACAAGGCGGTCAAAACGACGATGAAGTGGCTGAAATTGAGGCACTGATAGTCAAACGTAATGACGCACGTGCCAGTAAAAATTGGGCTGCAGCAGATGAAGCTCGCGATGCTTTAAATGCACTGGGTGTAATACTTGAAGATTCAGCGGGAAAAACAACGTGGCGTAAAGCATAGGGTTTGTCGACCTTGGCAGATTTAGCCATAACGCGCTGATCACAAAAAAAGGGTTACCATAGGGTAACCCTTTTTTGGTTATATCAATTGCATTAAATTGATTATGTTTTTAATAAAATTGACGCTGTTGACCTCAATCATAGTTGAGGTTTTAAACTCGCATTCATCAATTTAAAAATGGAAAATTAATGAATATTTTACTTGCCATGATCCCTGCTTTTTTATGGGGCACGACTTATGCAGTGACTAAGTACGCAACCCCAGAGTGGCCACCAATCTTATTAGGTGCCATACGCGCACTTCCTGCCGGTTTATTGTTGTTGTTGTTTAAACCTTCTTGGCCAACGGCTAAACAATGGCCAGGCATTTTTCTGATCGGCACAATTAATATTGCGTTATTTTTTAGCTTTATTTTTGTAATGGCAATTAACCTACCAGCAGCTATCGCAGGCGTGGGAATGGTATCCGTCCCTGTGGTTGCATTATTATATGCATGGCTTGTAAAGCGACAACAGCCAGCGCTGGTGCAAGGTTTTTGTGCGCTTGCTTTGGTGGTTTTAGCATGGCGCTTATTTGATCCACAACATGTAGCACTTAATGTTTTGGGGGTTTTGGCGCTGATAGGGGCGCTATTAACTATTGTTATAGGCAGTACGCTGGTAAAAAAAGTAACGGCTAAAGTACACTGGTGGACGGTACTCACGTGGCAGCTAATCATTGGTGGCAGTTTGCTAGCAATTGCGGCTATGGTTCAAGCTTTTTATTTTGCCCCTCAGCAGTATCAATTTTTAACTGCATCAATAAATACCACGCAATGGCTGGCGTTATTTTGGCTGGTGGTCCCTAATACTGCTTTGGCTTACATCCTATATGTTTGGTTATTAGGGCGAATGTCAGTAGTTGAATTTACTTTTGGCACTATAGCCAACCCAATTGCCGGTATTTTATGTGCAGGAATATTAATTAACGAGCAGTATGCAAGTTGGCAATATGCAATTATGTTATTGATGATTGTGTTTTCGGTTTTGCCACAAGGCTTGGACTTAATAAAACGAAGAATGATGATACAAAAAGCCCGCAATTAAGCGGGCTCTTCATTGCTTTATTTTTGTTTATTAGCTGTGATATTTCTCACACGCTTCTAATGTATTTTCAATTAAGCTGGCAACTGTCATCGGGCCTACACCGCCTGGTACAGGAGTAATAAAGTCAGCTTTTTGTTCTGCAACGGCGTACTCAACGTCACCCACTAATTTACCGTTGTCTAAACGGTTAATACCCACATCAATAACAATTGCGCCTTCTTTTATCCAATCACCAGGAATAAACTCTGGTTTGCCTACAGCAACAACCAGTAAGTCAGCACGGCGAACATGGGTTTCTAAATCTTGCGTGAACTTATGGCAAACAGTAGTCGTACAGCCAGCTAACAATAATTCAAGTGACATAGGGCGGCCCACAATATTAGAGGCGCCCACAACCACTGCGTGCATGCCTTTGTAACGCACACCCGTTGAATCTAATAAGGTGATAATACCCTTTGGCGTACATGGGCGAAGGGCAGGCATTCGCTGCGCCAAACGACCAATGTTATAAGGATGAAAGCCATCAACATCTTTATGCGGGGTAATACGCTCAAGAATTTTTTCTGCATCTAGGCCTGCAGGTAAAGGAAGTTGTACTAAAATACCGTCAACTTCGCCATCAACATTCAATTCATCAATTAATGCTAATAGCGCTTGCTCTGTTGTGTCTGCGGGTAAATCAAATGATTTAGAAATAAAACCCACTTCTTCACAGGCTTTACGCTTTGAACCAACGTAAACTTGGCTTGCTGGGTCTTGTCCAACAAGCACCACAGCTAATCCTGGGGCTCTAAGGTTTTGTGCAACACGTTCTGAAACTCGTTCAGCCACTGCGCTACGTACTTGTTTTGCTACTGCTTTACCATCAATGATGTTTGCCGTCATGGGTGACCTTTAATTAGGTTAATTAACTTGATACCGATACATTTAAAAAACGAATGCATATATAGGGGTTAAAATGCCGATAAAGAAAAAGACCTTCACCTTACTCATTTTTTAATATGGCGACTATTTTCGCAGAAAAGCGGTTGAGCGCCAAGTTGCTTTTAAATTATAACCCCCCGAATTATAAAAAAGAGTTTAAATTTTATCCCTGTATCGTAATATTTGACCATTATGAACTAAAAATGAGCAATTGATTTGTTTTCTTAAAAAAACGTTTGACCTAACCCGGTCAAATCACTATTATGCACCCCGTTGTCAACGAGGTCACTCGCAGACAATAGTAAGTATCGGCGATTAGCGCAGTTTGGTAGCGCACTTGGTTTGGGTCCAAGGGGTCGCAGGTTCAAATCCTGCATCGCCGACCATTTTTATGTTTACTCATAACAATCTAACTTACTAGTGAACTATGAAGTTTTCGATGCGCCCATAGCTCAGCTGGATAGAGCAACGCCCTTCTAAGGCGTCGGTCGAAGGTTCGAATCCTTCTGGGTGCGCCATTTTGAAAACACTGTAATGCCGTGGTGATTGTAGCTCAGTTGGTAGAGCCCCGGATTGTGATTCCGGTTGTCGTGGGTTCGAGCCCCATCAGTCACCCCAATTTACAAAAAAAGAATATCGGCGATTAGCGCAGTTTGGTAGCGCACTTGGTTTGGGTCCAAGGGGTCGCAGGTTCAAATCCTGCATCGCCGACCACTTTCTTATAAGTGGTCTTAAATCCTAAGTTTAAGTATTCGAGAAAATATTTATATCGGCGATTAGCGCAGTTTGGTAGCGCACTTGGTTTGGGTCCAAGGGGTCGCAGGTTCAAATCCTGCATCGCCGACCATTTCCCCTTTAGCTCCATATTCTAAATCTCTATTTTATTTAAAATAACTCTATTTTTTGCTCCTATTCATTCTATACAGTTTAATTAGCCTGTTTTTTATTCGCTTAGTCGTTATCTGCCTTTAACTACCCCAAATAATTGCCCCCCACACTCGACTATCATGAATATTAGGTTATAATGCCGCGTCTATTTGTTTAAAAATATAGTGCCCTTAGGGCAGAGCAGCAATGGTATCTCCTGGTAGCGACGGATTTTTTTAAGCTCTAAGGCTTGAATTTTATCAAGACGCCTATAGATTACTTTGTTTGTAATGAAGGCGAAAAGTCGCCAAAATTGAATATTGAGGTAAATCATGCAAGTTTCTGTTGAGACGACTCAAGGCCTTGAGCGCCGTCTGACCATCACCGTTCCTGCAGAGAACGTTGAGACCGAAGTAAAAAAACGCTTACAACAACTGTCAAAAACGCAGCGTATCGACGGTTTCCGTGCTGGTAAAGTTCCAGTATCAGTAATCAACAAGCGTTTCGGACCAGCTGTTCGTCAAGAAGTTGCTGGCGAAGTAATGCAACGTAATTACATTGAAGCAATTGTTGCTGAAAAAATTAACCCTGCTGGCGCACCTACATTTGCTCCAAAAGCACTTGAAGCAGGTAAAGATTTAGAGTTCTCAGCAACATTTGAAGTTTACCCTGAAGTTGAAGTTCAAGGTTTAGATAAAATTGCTGTTGAAAAACCAGCGGTAGAAGTAACTGACGAAGATTTAGCAAACATGCTAGAGACACTTCGTAAGCAACACGCTTCTTGGGCTGACGTTGATGCAGCTGCTGGCGCAAACGACCGTGTAACGGTTGATTTCGTTGGTACTATCGACGGTGAAGAATTCGAAGGCGGCAAAGCTGAAGATTTCCCATTAGAACTTGGCCAAGGTCGTATGATCCCAGGTTTTGAAGACAACATCGTAGGCAAAAAAGCAGGCGAAGAAGTTGTTGCTGACGTAAACTTCCCTGAAGATTACCACGCTGAAAACTTAAAAGGTAAAGCGGCTCAATTCACTATCACAGTGAAAAAAGTTGAAGCGCAAGAATTACCTGAATTAAGCGATGAGTTTGCAACTAAATTCGGTGTTGCCGAAGGCGGCGTAGACGCGCTTAAAGAAGAAGTTAAAAAGAACATGACACGTGAGCTAGACCAAGCGGTTAAAGCTAACGTAAAAGACCAAGCAATCAAAGGTCTTTTAGAGCAAAACGAAGTTGAAGTGCCTAAAGCATTAATCGACCAAGAAGTTGACGCTTTACGTGAGCAAGCTGCTCAACGTTTTGGTGGTAACGGTCAAAATATGCCTGAGCTTCCAGCTGAATTGTTCCATGAGCAAGCAGTTACACGAGTTAAAACTGGCCTATTATTAGGCGAAGTGATCAAAGCAAACGACATCAAAGTTGATGACGCTAAAGTTGAAGCACTTATCGCTACTGTAGCATCTGCATACGAAGATCCAACTGAAGTAGTAGAATACTACAAAGCAAATGATCAACTAATGCAACAAATGCGTAATGTAGCAATGGAAGAGCAAGCTGTTGAAGCTATTTTAGCTAAAGCAACTGTGACTGATGTTGAAAAAGCATTTGATGACATCATGAATCCACAGCAAGGTGCATAATAAGTCATTGACTTAAGCGCTCGCTAACGATTAAATGGCTCGTGTTACTCTGTTTATGCAGTGTGCCCGGGCCATTTTAGTTTGTGGTTCTTAATTAGCTAAAAATGATCATTATGCTTTTCTTAGAATAAGTATAAGCGCATAAGGAATTAAATAAGTATGAACACTGGTATGACAGATCCCCTAAACGCATTAGTACCAATGGTTGTTGAGCAAACAGCTAAAGGCGAGCGCTCGTTTGATATTTATTCGAGACTATTAAAAGAGCGTATTATCTTTTTAACGGGCCAAGTTGAAGACAACATGGCAAATCTGATTTTAGCGCAAATGCTTTTCTTAGAATCAGAGAACCCAGATAAAGATATCTTCTTATATATCAATTCACCGGGTGGCTCGGTCACTGCGGGAATGGCTATTTACGATACAATGAATTTCATCAAACCTGATGTAAGTACTATTTGTGTGGGCCAAGCGGCTAGCATGGGTGCGTTTTTACTATCTGGTGGTGCTAAGGGTAAACGTTTTTGTTTACCTAATTCACGTGTAATGATTCACCAACCATTAGGTGGATTCCAAGGTCAAGCATCTGATTTTGAAATACACGCGAAAGAAATCCTGTCTATTAAAGACAAATTAAATCGCTTAATGGCTGAGCATACTGGCCAACCGCTTGATGTTGTTTCACGTGATACAGACCGTGATAACTTTATGAGTGCAAGCCAAGCTGTAGATTACGGTATTGTTGACTCAGTATTTACTAATCGCGGTAGCAAGTAAGTATGCCTGCAAGCAGTAATGCTTGCTAATGAGAGTTACTATGCGAAAAAGCCTAAATTTTGGTATAGTTAAAGCGTATTAAAATAGCCACCAAGACTTTGGTGGCCAACGTAATAAAATGAGGTAGCTGAATGTCTGACACTCCTACAGACGGCGACAAAAGTAATAAATTGTTATACTGCTCTTTTTGCGGCAAAAGCCAGCATGAAGTTCGAAAATTAATTGCAGGACCTTCAGTATACGTTTGTGATGAATGTGTAGAGCTGTGTAATGATATTATCAGGGAAGAAATTAAAGACATCGCGCCTAAGCATGATGCCGCTGACAAATTACCTGTGCCAAAAGAAATTCGTAACCACTTAGACGACTACGTAATTGGCCAAGAGCATGCGAAAAAAGTGTTGTCTGTAGCGGTTTACAATCACTACAAGCGTTTACGCAACCAATCAACTAAACAAGACGTTGAACTAGGTAAAAGTAATATTTTATTAATTGGTCCAACGGGGAGTGGTAAAACACTACTAGCTGAAACGTTAGCACGTTTGCTAGATGTGCCGTTTACAATGGCCGACGCCACCACGTTAACCGAAGCCGGTTATGTGGGTGAAGATGTTGAAAACATCATTCAAAAGCTTTTACAAAAATGTGACTACGACGTAGAAAAAGCACAACGTGGTATTGTTTACATTGATGAAATTGACAAAATTTCACGTAAATCAGATAACCCATCAATCACCCGTGATGTATCAGGTGAAGGTGTACAACAAGCCTTACTGAAATTGATTGAAGGTACCGTTGCTTCTGTTCCGCCACAAGGTGGACGTAAACATCCACAGCAAGAGTTCCTGCAAGTAGACACTTCTAAAATTCTGTTTATTTGTGGTGGTGCATTTGCTGGTCTTGATAAAGTTATTGAACAGCGTAGCCACAAAAATACTGGCATTGGTTTTGGCGTTAACGTTAAAGAGTCGGCAGCGAGCCGCTCTTTAAGTGAAACATTTAAAGATGTTGAGCCAGAAGATTTAGTAAAATATGGTTTAATTCCAGAGTTTATTGGCCGTTTACCTGTTGTTGCTACCTTGACTGAACTTGATGAAGCTGCACTGGTACAAATTTTAAGTGAGCCTAAAAACGCTATTACTAAGCAGTTTTCAGTATTGTTTGGGATGGAAGACGTTGAGCTTGAATTTCGTGATGATGCACTACGTGCTATTGCTCACAAAGCAATGGAACGTAAAACCGGTGCACGAGGCCTGCGTTCAATCGTAGAAGGTGTATTGCTTGATACTATGTATGAGCTGCCTTCAATTGATAACGTAAGTAAAGTGGTTGTTGATGAAACCGTTATTAAAGGTGAGTCTGCCCCAATCTTGATTTATGACAGCAGTAATCAAGAACAAGCCGCGGCAGATTAAATTCTGAGCAAGTTGTAAAAAAAAGGAGCCAATGGCTCCTTTTTTTATAATTAATTTAATCGAGTTGGCAAAAATTGTTGAACTTTAATTAGGTTATCCCCATATACTTGAGTAATCTTTAAATAAATGAAGTGCAAAGAGAAAATACAATGACGCTTGAGAGAAACGATCGAGTCGAAATCCCTGTGCTAGCACTGCGCGATGTAGTGGTGTATCCACACATGGTGATCCCGCTTTTTGTAGGCCGTGAAAAATCAATAAAATGCCTTGAAGCGGCAATGGATAAAGACAAACAAATTTTCTTAGTTGCACAAAAAGATGCAACTGTAGACGAGCCTGAGAAAGACGATATTTATCGTGTAGGGACTATTGCGACTGTACTTCAATTATTAAAGCTACCCGATGGTACAGTAAAAGTATTAGTTGAAGGCACACAGCGTGCAAATATCGAAGAGTTTGTTGATAACGAAGACTTCTTTGTTGCCAATGCTCAGTTTATTGAATCTGATTCAGTGAATGAACAAGAACAAGATATTTTTATTCGCAGTGCATTAAGCCAGTTTGAAGGCTACGTAAAATTAAATAAAAAAATCCCACCTGAAGTAATGACTTCGGTCTCTGGTATTGATGAGCCAGCGCGTCTTGCTGATACCATGGCTGCGCATATGCCATTAAAAGTGCCTGAAAAACAAAAAGTACTTGAAATATCAAGCGTTACGGAGCGCTTAGAGTACTTAATGGCGTTGATGGAAGGTGAAATAGACCTATTGCAAGTTGAGAAAAAAATTCGTACCCGCGTTAAAAAGCAGATGGAAAAATCGCAGCGTGAGTATTACCTCAATGAGCAAATGAAAGCGATTCAAAAAGAGCTTGGCGAAATTGACGATGTGCCAGATGAATTCGAAGCGCTAAAAAAACGCATCGAAGAGTCAGGTATGCCTAACGAAGCGAAAGAAAAAGCGACGGCAGAGTTCAACAAACTTAAAATGATGTCGCCGATGTCGGCAGAAGCCAGTGTTGTTCGCTCATACATAGATACGCTAATCAACGTACCGTGGAAAAAACGCTCTAAAGTGAAAAAAGATTTAGCAGGCGCGCAAAAAATACTAGATAGCGATCACTACGGACTTGATAAAGTTAAAGAGCGTATTATTGAATACCTCGCGGTACAGCAGCGTACTAATAAGCTTAAAGGGCCTATCTTGTGTTTAGTTGGGCCGCCAGGGGTAGGTAAAACCTCTCTTGGGCAATCTATTGCGCGTTCAACTGGCCGTAAGTACATTCGTATGGCACTGGGTGGCGTACGTGATGAAGCTGAAATACGTGGTCACCGTCGTACTTATATTGGCTCTATGCCTGGTAAATTGATTCAAAACATGACTAAAGTGGGCGTTAAAAACCCGTTATTCTTGTTAGATGAAATTGATAAAATGTCAGCGGATATGCGTGGAGACCCTGCATCAGCTTTACTTGAAGTACTTGATCCTGAGCAAAACAGCCATTTTGCTGATCATTACTTAGAAGTCGATTACGACTTATCTGATGTAATGTTTGTTGCTACCTCTAATAGCTTTAATATTCCTGGGCCTTTATTGGACCGTATGGAAGTTATTCGTTTAGCCGGTTATACCGAAGACGAAAAATTAAATATAGCTAAAGAACATTTAATTCCAAAGCAAGTTAAGCGTAATGGCTTAAAAGAGAAAGAAGTTGAAATTGCTGACAGTGCCATTATCGGTATTATTCGATATTACACGCGTGAAGCGGGCGTTCGTAACTTAGAGCGTGAAGTGTCTAAATTATGCCGTAAAGCGGTTAAAAATATCTTAATGGAAAAAGACACCAAAACGGTCACTATCGATGCAGATAACCTTGAAGAGTACTTAGGTGTGCAACGTTTTGATTACGGTAAAGCAGAAGATGGCGACCGTATAGGCCAAGTAACTGGCCTAGCATGGACAGAAGTAGGCGGAGACTTACTAACGATTGAATGTGCTGCAGTACCAGGTAAAGGCAAATTGACTTACACCGGCTCGTTAGGCGATGTAATGCAAGAGTCGATTCAAGCGGCAATGACTGTTGTGCGTAATCGTGCTGATGAGCTACGTATTAATAGCGACTTTTATGAAAAACGTGATATTCACGTGCATGTACCTGAGGGCGCAACTCCTAAAGATGGTCCAAGTGCGGGTATCGCAATGGTTACTTGTTTGGTTTCAAGCCTAACAGGTAATCCAGTGCGCTCTGATGTGGCCATGACGGGTGAGATTACCCTGCGTGGTGAAGTACTGCCTATTGGTGGTTTAAAAGAGAAATTATTAGCGGCTCACCGTGGTGGTATTAAAACGGTGGTGATCCCTAAAATTAACGAACGTGACTTAAAAGAGATACCTGATAACGTATTGGCGGGTCTTGAGATTCACCCAGTTACGTGGATTGACGAAGTATTAAAGCTTGCTTTAGTGCATCCAGTTGATAGTTTTTCAGTCGAAACACCAAAAAAGCAGTAAAAAAGCCAAAAAAAGTGCTTTTAGGGGCTTTTCAAATCTAAACGGTATGATAAGTTAAGCACTGGTTTTCAAGCCTAGCCCTTGCAGGGCCTAGGCTTAAGAAAAATATAATCATATGAGCTTTAAAAAAATTGCTCAAAAATTTCAAAACAGTGATGTTAGTTTAAAAAACAATCGCTCTTGATAACAACAATGAAAGAGGATGATATTGTGAATAAATCTCAATTAATCGATCAAATCGCAGCTGATGCTGACATTTCTAAAGCGGCTGCAGGTCGTGCACTAGATTCATTCATCGAATCTGTATCTGGCGCGCTAAAAGATGGCGACTCAGTTGCACTTGTTGGTTTTGGTACTTTCTCTGTACGTGAGCGTGCTGCTCGTGCAGGTCGTAACCCACAAACAGGTGAAACGATTCAAATTGCTGCAGCTAACATCCCAGCTTTCAAAGCCGGTAAAGCGCTTAAAGACGCAGTAAACTAATCATTGTGTAAACAATTTAGTTATGGCGAGTAAAGATACGCTTAATTATTGCAATCGATAAATTAAGTTACTTCACCGCCAGTTACTTCAAGTGAAAAAGCGTATCTGGTAAGATACGCTTTTTTTACATATGACAAGGTAGAAAATACCTTGCTCAGAAAAGAGATAAACAAATGCTTGAGAAAATCAGAGAAGGTTCGCAAGGGCCGGTAGCCAAAGTCATTTTAGGCGCGGTGATTTTATCTTTTGCCTTAGCTGGGATCGGTAGTTACTTAGGTCAAACCACAGAACAACCCGTTGCTGAAGTAAATGGAATTAAAATTAGCCAAACAGAATTTAGCCGTGCGTTTCAAAATGAACGTAGCCGCTTAGAACAACAATTTGGTGAGTACTTTACCCAAATAGCAGCTGATCCAACTTACATGGCTCAAATCCGTCAAGGTGTGATTGACCGTTTAGTACAACAAGAATTACAAAGTCAGTTAGCTGCCGAGCTTGGTTTGCGCGTAAGTGATGAAAGCGTTCGTAAAACAATTTTAGAGCTACCTTATTTTAAAATTGGCGACAAGTTTAATAACGACCGTTATTTACAAGTTATTCGTCAAATGAATTTTCAACCTGACGCATTTCGTGAATACCTGCGTGATGATATGACGCGTAGCCAGTTAGTATCTGCTGTTGCGGGTACTGATTTTGCGCTGCCAAATGAGCTTAAATCAGCCATTGCGTTGCAACAGCAAACACGAAGCATTGATTATTTAGTAATTGATAAACAAGCAATGCAAGCTGATGTTGAAGTTACAGAGCAAGAAGTTGCGGATTACTATGAATTAAACGCAGGTCAATTTTTATCACCTGAATTAATTTCAGTTAATTACATCGAACTAAATGCAGATGATATTGATGTTGCATCGGTAAGCGAAGACGATGTAAAAGCATATTACGAGCAGAGTAAAGCGCAATATGTTGAACCAGAAAAGCGTCGTGTATCGCATATTCTAATCGACAATAGCGAAGATGATGATGCGGCTAAAGCGAAAGCTGAGTCGTTACTTGCCCAGCTTAACGCTGGTGCTGATTTTGCTGAGCTAGCAGAGACATCGTCAGATGACATTGTTAGTGCAGAAATGGGTGGCGATTTAGAGTGGATTGAACGTGATGTTATGGAACCAGCTTTTGAAGATGCAGCGTTCGCATTGCAAAACAAAGGTGATTACTCTGACGTTGTTGCCTCTGAGTTTGGTTATCACATCATCAAATTAACTGATCTACAAACTCAACAAGTTAAACCGTTCGATGAGGTTAAAGCTGACTTACGTGCTGAACTTGAGCAAGCTGAAAAAGTAGATGCGTTTTACGAGAAGCAAACTGAAATGGGGGCATTAGCCTTTGAGATTTCTGATCGCTTAGACGATGCTGCTGAAGTGGCGGGTGTAGAAGTACAATCTACTTCTTTACTAGCGCTTAGCGCGCTTCCTGAGCCGCTTAATAACCCAGCGGTTGTGACTGCCTTATCATCAGTTGAACTACTAGAAGATAAAGTCAATTCAGAAGTAATTGAGCTTGGTAATGAGCACGTGATTGTGGTGCGTGTAAATGAGCACCAACCTGCGGCAACGAAAGCATTAAGCGAGGTAAGTGAGCAAATTAAAACACGCTTAATGAATGAAAAGGCATCAGACCTTGCAAAAGAAAAAGCACGCACGTTATTTGCACAAGTAAAAGAAGGCAAGAGCTTAAACGATGTGGCTGCTGAGCAATCACTAAACGTTCGTCAAGAGTCGCAACTAACTCGTGAAAGCTTTGCTGTTTCACCTGCTATTGTTACCCAAGTATTCAAAATGGCACATCCTAGTGATGCGGCTGTATATGATATGGTTAACTTAAATAATGGCGATGCAGCGATTGTTGCGCTTAAAGCGGTAAATGATGCACCAGTGAGTGACAACATTGAGCCACAAATGAAGCAAAACATTACTATGGCGCAAGCGCAGAAAAACTATACGGTATTCATTGAATCGCTTAAGCAACAAGCAGAGCTTAATGTACCAAAAGCAGCTCAAGCAGCTGAATAAGTAATAGCTAAATTAAAAAGGGCGCCAATTGGCGCCTTTTTTGTTTGTTTAGACATTAACAACTCAATAAGCGCTGAGTAACCTTTGATTGCGGGTTTTGAAAAATAGTTTCTGTAGCGCCGTATTCAACAATCTCACCCTTATTGAGTACCACTAGCTGGTCGCTAATATGGCGCACTAAACTTAAATGATGGGTGATCAAAATATAGGTTAATCCAGTTTCAAGCTGTAGTTTAAGTAATAGATTTACTATTTGCGCTCTTACAGAAGGGTCAAGCGATGAAAGTGCCTCATCGAGTACAACAACCTTAGGATCTAATATAAGCGCGCGAGCGAGCGCTACACGCTGTAATTGCCCCACACTAAACATATGCGGATAGTATTGCTGATGATCGACCAGTAGACCCACTTTAAGCAGCGTACTACCAATTTTTTCACTACGTTGAGTTTTATCAAAATCAGTATTGAATTTTAGGCAATCATCGAGCATTTCAGCAATGGTCACTGCTGGGTTCAATGAGGTGGCGGAGTCTTGAAAAATCATTCGGATATAACGACACTGGGCATCACGATTACCATTGTTTTCTATAGTGTTATTCTCTAATAATATCTGCCCGCTATCGGCACTGTATGCACCAACTAATAATTTAGCCAGGGTACTTTTTCCTGAGCCTGTTTCACCAATAATGGCAATTGTTTCACCTTTACCAATACAAAATGAGATGTTTTTTAAAACATCAAACTTTTTACGGCTAAACAGACCCGCGCGCATGTTAAAGGTTTTTGATAAGGCTTGAACTTTTAACAGTGGCTGCATTATTTTATTTCCTTGATCAGCGGGAAGTGACAGGCGTAGCTATGACCATGATGCTTTGAAAGTTTAGGCGCAACCACACATTCTTTTTGTGCTTGTGGGCAACGTGGACCGAGTCGACAACCAATCGGTAAATGTTGTAATGTTGGAATAGTGCCTTTAAGCGCATAAAAGGGTTCTTTATGGGCTAAACCATGCTCATAATCGGGCAGGCTTTTTAGTAAAGCCTGCGTATACGGATGGCGAGGTTGGCTAAAAATACGGTGTGTTGGACCTGCTTCAACCATTTGACCGCAGTACAACACATGAATACCATGCGACCAATTAACAATTTCTTCCAGCTCATGAGAGATCATCAAAATAGACATGTTCTTTAGCTGATTTAAACTTTTTAATAACCTAAACACCTGTGCACGGGTGGTGCTTTCTAGTGCGGTTGTAGGCTCATCAGCAATGAGTAGCTTCGGTGTACGGGCAATCGCCATGGCTATCATAACCTTTTGGCATACGCCCTCAGAGAGCTCATGCGGGTAGCTATCAAGCACCGCTTCATGATTTTTAATACCTACTTTATGTATTAAGGCTTTAACACGATCTTTACGCTCTCGGTTGCGTTTTAAGAAAAATCCTTTAGCAGCCACTTCAGGCAGTGTTTCAGCGATTTGGTTAAATATTTTAGCAGTAGGATCTAGACAGCGACTGGGGTCTTGGTAAATCATCGCAATGTCTTGGCTAACTGTTTTACGGCGTTGCTCTGGTGTTAAGCGCATTAAGTCAACACCACGCCAATGCATTCTATCTGCGGTTATCACCCAGCGCTCATTAAGCACGCCGACGATGGCTTTTGCAATTAAGCTTTTGCCAGAGCCTGATTCGCCCACTAAAGCGTGTACTTCACCTTCTTTTAAACTAAAGCTTACGCGATCAACAGCACGAATGGCGGTTTCGGAAGTTTGAAGTTCAATGGTTAAATTTCGAATATCTAGTAACTGCATCTAATCGGCCTTACGCGCTTGTAAAACTTTGCGAAGTCCATCGCCCACTAAGTTTGTTGAAAGAACCGCTAAAAATAACAGGACGCCCGGCAATGCTACCGTCCAGGGTGCTAAATATATAAGTCCTAAGTTCTCTGCTAAAATTGCGCCCCATTCAGTAGTCGGCGGCTGTGCACCCAGTTTTAAAAACCCTAATGCCGCAATATCTAAAATAGCAGTAGAAAGCGCCATCGTAAAAATAACTACAATATATTCATACACATTAGGAAAAATCCCGCGTGATAAAATATGCCATTTAGAGGCGCCATCTAAGCGGTAGGCTGTAACATAATCTTTGCCAAGTTCGTCAACTATCAGGTTTCTAATTGAATGAATAAACTGGGGTAATAAGGCCAAAATAATTGCCCATACGGTATTCATTAATCCAGGACCGAGTATGGCAATAATAATGATGGCCAGTAACAATGAGGGAATTGACAGCGTTACATCCAGTAAGTGGTTCAAAAAACTAGAACGTATGCCTTTACTGATCCCTGCAAAGGTACCTACCAACACACCAATAACAGTGGTGATCAGTGCAGCCACAACCGATAACCCGAACGTATATGTGGCGCCATTCATTAAACGAGACAGCACATCTCGGCCTAAATCATCGGTGCCAAGTATAAACCGCACATCGCCCATTTCATTCCACGAGGGAGGCAGTAATAGTGCATCACTGTGCTGTTGATTTACCCCATAAGGCGCAAGAAAAGGCGCGGTAGCCGCTAACAGGCTAAAGGCAATAAACACCCATAAACCAACCAGTGCAGGGTGGTTATTTTTAAACTTTCGCCAGAGTCTCGCTAATGGCGATTTATTTGAATCTTCTGAAAATAAGTTAAACTTTGCCATGCGCTTGGTTCCGAGACAGAGGATCGAGTAGGGTGTAGGTCAGTTCGGCCATAATTGTGGCAATAATAATAAATAAAGAGACGGCCATTAACCCACCTTGTATGGCGGGATAATCACGTTGATAAATACTGTCTATTAACCAGCGACCGATCCCAGGCCACGAAAAAATAACTTCAGTGATCATCGCTAAGGTGATCAAGGTACTAAACTGCAAACCTATTTGTTTTATAACCGGTAGTAAGGCATTTCTTAGGGCGTGATGAATAATAAGCTGCCCACGAGTAAGCCCTTTGGCGCGAGCTGTTTTAATGAAGTTTTGATCCATCACTTTTAACATCGATTCGCGAGTAAAGCGCACTAATACCGTGGTTGGATACATCGCAAGTACAATAGTAGGTAAAGTAAGGTGATGCAGCGCATCTAACATGGCCAAACCATTGTAAGGAAAATCAGCGAGTAAAATATCAAGTAAAATAAATCCTGTGCTCGCGGGTATCTCATACAACAAGCTCACTCGCCCCGACATGGGAAACCAGCCAAGCTTGAGCGAAAAAACCATAATTAATAATAATGCCAGCCAAAAAATCGGCATAGAATAGCCAATCATCGCTGTAGAGCTAATAAATTTATCAGGCCATTGTTTATTATAAGCCGATGCTAAAATACCGACAGGCACACCCACTACCACCGAAATAAATAACGCATAGATACTTAGCTCTAACGTTGCAGGAATTAAATCAACCACATGGGCGAAAACACTGCTCCCCGAGGCGAATGACATTCCCCAATCCCCTTGTAAAATTCGTCCTACAAAGGCGATGTATTGCATAAAGTAGTTACTGTTAAATAAGTACTTTTCTTCTAACTGCGCATTTTGGGTAAAGTTAGTGTCAGGTATGCCGCTTAAGTTACTGAGCGGATCGCCAGGAAATAAATAACTCAACGAAAAGGTAAAAATACTGAGTAGCAACACCATAAAAAATAACAGTCCGAGGCGGCGTAAAATATAATCTAAGATCATTATTTTTTCCTCGCGTTAGCCAACGAAATAGCACCGAATGGCCCTAAGGTAATGCCCTCAACATCTGCGCTACTTGCTTGAAAACGCATGCCATGGGCAATTGGCAGTAAAGGCAATTGTTTGATGATCATGCTTTGTGCTGCGTCGTAATATTGTTTACGTAAATTTAAATCTGTGGTGTCTAACGCTTTGGTTAGCAGTAAATCAAATTCAGGGTTACACCAGTTTGCAGGGTTTTTGCCGCTGAATGTCGCAGTACAACTTAATAATGGGCTAAAAAAGTTATCGGGATCAGGCGTATCAGCTGCCCAACCTAATAACACACTGTCGTGGCGATGCTCACCAATGCGTTGAATAAAGGTGTTCCATTCATATTCTACAATATTTACATTAACACCAATTTTGCGTAAATCACTTTGCATTAGCTCAGCCATTTTTCGGGCGTTGGGGTTATAAATACGGCTTACCGGCATAGCCCAAATGCTCATATCAAAGCCTTTTGGAAAACCGGCTTCAGTTAATAATTTTTTTGCTAACTGTGGGTCAAAAATAGGCATGTTTTTTTGTAGTTCAAATGCCCATGACGTAGGCGGAAGAATAGATTGTGCACGCAGTCCATTCCCGTAATATACCGCTTGCATTATTTTATCTACATCAATGGCATGAACCAATGCTTGACGTACTTTTAAGTTATCAAACGGTGGACGCTCGGTATTAAATGCCCAGTAACCAATATTTAAGTTAGTTTCTCTTTCAACGTTAATATCATCACGCTGCGCTAAAATACTTAATTGGGCACTACTCGGGTGTGCGGTTACATCACACTCTTTGGTCAATATTTTAGCGATACGGGTGGTACCATTTGGGGTAATGTCGTACACCAATTGCTCAAGGGCAACCTCATGCTTCCAATAATCAGCGTTTTTATAAAAGCGCACTAAATGATCGCGTCGGTACTCTTTATAAATATAGGGCCCTGTGCCAATCGGGTATTGATCAAATAGGTTTTCTTGATTATTAGCTTTGAGCGCCATGGCATATTCTTTAGAGAGCACGACAGCAAAATCGGTCGCCATATTAGCTAAAAAGCTGCTCTCGGCATTAAATAACTCAAATCGTACTTGATGATCAGAGACTCTAACAATTTTACGAATTAGCTGGTCAATCCCCACACTTTGAAAGTAAGGGTAATTAGCATCGCCAATAAAGTGATAAGGATTATAAACGTCGAATAATCGACTAAAAGTAAATATTACATCATCAGCGTTAAATTCACGGCTAGGAGTGAAATAAGAGGTGGTATGAAACTTAACTCCTTTGCGCAAAGTGAAGGTAACCGATTTACCGTCTTTACTGATCTTCCAATCAGTGGCAAGTTCACTCTTAAATTCGGCGGTCACGGGGTCAATACTAATTAACCGGTCGTATAACTGGTTAGCAATAATATCGATAGTTGATCCTGTGGTTGTGACTTGTGGGTTAAACGACACAGGATTAGCCTCGGCGCAATAAACGAGGCCTTGGTTTTTTTCTTCTAAGATTTCTTCTTTACTATCAATGCAACCTACTAAGCTCAATGATATTAAAGCAAGTAATAATTTATGCACCCGCACAACCTCTACTATTCTAGCAAATTGTATTTTTTCAAATAACCACGTAGTTGATGATACGTTAAACCAAGTACTTCTGCAGTCTTCTTTTGATTAAATTGGCTATGTTCTAATGCTTTTTTTATCAATGTAATTTCAAATTCATTAGAGAGCGTTTTTAAGTCGCATGGAAACTCAGGTTCTTTGGTACTTGAACTCAATGCTACAGGCGCTTCTATAGGCTGTGCATGAGTAGTCGGTTCAGATTGTATTATAGCAGGTGCTTGTGCATGTTTTATGCGGGCTTTAGGTCTAAAGCGACTTTCGAATGGGTCTAAAATAATTTTATGTACAGGAATATGTTCATTGCCGTGGCGATACAGACTTCGTTCTACCACATTTTTAAGTTCACGGACATTACCCGGCCACTCATAACTGAGTAAACTTTCTTGTGCACTGCGGGTAAAACCACTAAATAGCTCCCACTCAAGGTCTCGTGCCATGTTCATCGCAAACTGTTCAGCCAGCAACATAATGTCATCTTGACGTTCACGCAGTGGCGGTAAGGTGATCACATCAAACGCGAGTCTATCGAGTAAATCACTTCTAAATTCACCTTGTTGTGCTAAATGGGGTAAGTCTTCATTGGTTGCACAGACTAAGCGAGTGTCTACTTTAACGGTTTGCTTGCCGCCAACACGCTCAAACTCACCATACTCAATCACTCTTAATAGCTTTTCTTGCACCATGGCAGAGGTATTTGCTAACTCATCTAAGAACAAGGTACCACTATTGGCGCGCTCAAAGCGGCCTTCATGGCGTTTACTTGCGCCTGTGAAAGCGCCACTTTCATGACCAAATAATTCACTCTCGAGCAGGTTTTCGTTCAATGCCGCACAGTTAAGCTTGACGTAACTTTGATCCCAGCGTTTGGATAAAAAGTGTAAACGTGCTGCAATTAGCTCTTTACCGGTACCACGTTCACCAATAATAAGTACGGGTTTATCTAGGTTAGCCAGTTGCGAAACCTGATCAAGTACCGATAAAAAGCTGTCTGATTGGCCAAGTAAATTGTCCTGTTGGCGATATTGACTCATATTTCCTAACTCTTAGTCATTTTTACTAACAGTTAGTGTATTTCATTATGGCGGATAACAAAAGTAATTTGTAATTTACATTTAACATATTGAAAATAAATGGTATTTTAAAAATATAAAAGTTGGCAAGCATATTGATACTAATAAAAGCAGACACATTTAGATTAAATAATAGAGGTATATGTTATGGGAATTTTTTCACGTTTTGCAGACATTGTTAATTCTAATATCAATGCCATTTTAGATAAAGCAGAAGATCCTGAAAAAATGGTTCGTCTTATTATCCAAGAGATGGAAGATACACTTGTAGAGGTACGCTCTACGTCAGCAAAAACCCTTGCTGAGAAAAAAGAATTAGTACGTCGCGTAGATACACTAAAAGCCCAAGTAAGCGATTGGCAAGACAAAGCCGAATTAGCACTGAGCAAAGATCGTGATGATTTAGCTCGCTCAGCTTTACTTGAAAAGCAAAAATCAGCCGATGCAGTCGCTGCAGTAGAAAGTGAACTTGATCATGTAGAATCTCATATCGAGAAACTACAGCAAGAAGTGACTACGCTACAAGAGAAACTAGCGGATGCTAAAGCACGTCAAAAAGCGATTATTTTACGTCAACGCTCGGCTGAGTCGCGCCTTGAGGTTAAAAAAGCACTTGATAGTTCTAAAGTGGATGATGCACTTAATCGTTTTGAACGTTACGAAACCAAAATTGATGGGCTAGAATCTCAAATAGAGTCTTACGATTTGGGTAAACAAACGTTAGCAGATGAAATTGCTGATTTACAAAAGAATGAAAAAATTGACGACGAGTTAGCTGAACTTAAAAAGAAACTCTCGAATAAATAAATATAAAACAGGGGCCTTGTGCCCCTGACATCAACATTGAATACGGATTGTCAGGAGAGGATTATGTTTGATCCAGAGATACTAATTGCACCCTTTATCTTGTTTATGATTTTTGTTGCACCACTGTGGTTAATTTTACACTACCGAAGCAAAAAGCAGGTAAGCCAAGGGTTAAGCGAGCATGAGCATCACCAGTTATTGGAGCTTGCTCAAAAAGCTGAAAAAATGACTGATAGAATCGAGACATTAGAAGCGTTACTTGATCAAGAGTCACCACAGTGGAGACAAAAAGTATGAACACCAAACGCGAATTATTAAGAGACCCACAGCGCGGTAAAATTGCCGGTGTATGTGCGGGATTAAGTGACTACTTTAATATGGAGTTATGGTTAGTTCGCATTATTTTTGTTAGTGCTGTACTACTAACTGGTGGCCCATTATTTGTGGTAGCGTATATTGCAGCGTGGTTTATTTTAGATAAAAAACAACCCAGTGCTGTAAGTAAAACACAATCAACGTATGGCGGTGATCCGCTAGAAGTAAAATTTAAAGTATGGCAAAAAGGCGAGCCACCGCGTCGTGCGCTGCAAGACTTAAAAGAGCGATTAACTCGTGTAGATAGCCGCCTTCAAAACATGGAACGCTACGTTACTTCAAGCGAGTTTACGGTCAGCCGTGAAATTAATAAACTTTAAGGGATTGATAAGCACCTTGTTTGCAGCGTGATCAATGACGGCAACTAAGGTGCAAAACACTTTATGAGCCAATCATTTGCAAAAAAGACCTTTAAAAGCGTTAAAGGCAAAGCACAAAAAGCCCTGCATCGTAGTTTAGATCAACACGTTAAACTTGCCGTAACAGGGCTGAGCGGCAGTGGTAAAACGGCGTTTATAAGCGCGTTAGTTAAGCATTTAACCTCTCAGGCGAATGACAACAACTTACCTTTTTTTGATGTGATGCGTGAACATCGCCACATTGCTACTAAAATTGTGCCGCAAGAGGCATTAAATGTTCCCACTTTTGATTATAACCGTGCAATAAGTGCTTTACTGCCAAGTGAAGGCGACCCTGCATGGCCCGCTTCTACCGAACGAATAAATACTTTACGTTTGGCGATTAAATACCAAAGCAACGCGGGTCTGCGCGGTCATTTCTCACCCCAATCGACGCTGTATTTAGATATTATTGACTATCCTGGTGAATGGTTGCTTGACCTACCTATGCTCGCGCAAAGCTTTGAGCAATGGTGCGAGCAACAATATCCATTACTTAGCCAAACGCCACGTGATAAAAGCTCAGCTGAATTTTTACAATCCATAGAGCAGCTTGATTTAGATGCACCGGTAGATGAAAACGCACTGGCTGATATTGCGCGATGTTATCAAACTATGTTGGTAGGGCTAAAAAAAGACACTAAGCTTGCTTTGTTACAGCCAGGGCGGATGTTAATGCCGGGTGACTTGCAAGGTGCACCATTATTACTATTTTTTCCAATTAGTCCTGAAAAAATCAGTGACGATGTAGTGGCTGGTTCTAACTTAGCGCATTTAATTAAACGTTTTGATGCTTACGTAAAAGAAGTCGTTAAACCTTTTTATAATGAGCACTTTCGCCATTTTGACCGTCAAATCGTCTTGGTAGATGTACTGAGTGCATTAAATGAAGGTTATGAAACGTTGGCTGAGCAAAGTCGAGTGATCAATCAGTTATTGTCACACTTTAGCTATGGTGATTCTGGTTTTTTTAAACGCTTGTTTAAACCTAATATAGATAAAATATTATTTGCTGCTAATAAGTCCGATCACATCAGTGCGAAGCATCACAAAGATCTTGCACTGTTACTCGATTCGTTAGTTAAAGAGCAAAGCAATCACTTAAAATTTGATGGGGTAAAAATAGAAACACTGGCGATGTCATCAATTGCTGCCACTGTGTCTCGCCAAGTGGTTGATAAGGGGCAAACACTCGACTGTATCTATGGCAAGCCATTGAATGAACAACAGTGGCTAACTTACCTGCCTCCTCAGCCGCCGAGCAGAATGCTCAATAAAAGTGAGTGGCCAGCACATGGGTTTGAGTTTTTATCATTTGCACCTATGCCAAGCCCAGATCAACAGCTTAAGCACATTCGCTTAGACCATGTGATGCAGTACTTGTTAGGAGATAAGTTAAAATGAGTGAGTCAACACACCAATTTCAAGCTGGGCGTCGTATTAATGCCCAAAACATTGAGCAGAATGAACCAGATTTATTAGCGGCTAAAGTCGTAGAGCAGGGACAAAGTGAGCAGCCTAGCAAAGATAGCGACGATCTAATTGAACCTGAAATCGATATTGAGCCTGTATATAAAAAGTCTAAGTGGCAAACCCTTAAAGGCCTATTTGCACTGAGCTTTATTGTTTTAATATTATTTGAGTTCGCATTTTCAATTGTATTGGCGTTTCAGCAGTCGGTTATTTTAGGTGGGGTGTACTTAACCGCTGTAATAACCGGTGTACTACTGATATCGCGTTTATTGTGGCGTGAATATAGAATGTTACGCAGCTTAAAGCGTAATCAGCTACACCGCCATGAAGCTAACCGTTTGCTCAATAGTGAGCAGGTAGGCGGGGCGATACCTTGGCTTGAAAAGCTTAATAAACATCAGCAATTAGATAATTTCGAAAACTTTAAAAATCAGGTCGCTACGCACCACAGTGACAAAGAAATAATGTCTCTGTACGCGAATAGCTTACTGATAACGCAAGACAATCAAGCTAAAAAGTTAATAAACCGTTTTGCAACAGAGTCAGCTTTATTAGTTGCTCTAAGCCCAATTGCGCTGGTGGATATGATGGCTGTGCTGTGGCGTGGCACTAAATTAATAGAGCAAATAGGCCGCATATATGGCATTGGCTTTGGTTATGCCAGCCGTATTAAACTTTACCGGATGCTTATTAAGCAAGTAATGTTTGTAGGCAGTGCAGAGCTCGTATCTGATTTAGCCGCCACGGCACTCAGTGCTGAATTATTAGGCAAGCTTTCAGGGCGAGCTGCACAAGGTGTTAGTGCCGGTATATTTACAGCGCGTATTGGTTACAAAGCTATGGAGTTAAGCCGACCCTTACCGCGTCTTGAAAACAAGCGCAGCTTGTTAAAAGGCACAGTCCAAGGGATTGCGAGTAAAATTATGAGCCGTAAGGGAGCTGAAACTAAGTAGTGAGACTTCGTTGGCAATATTTGTGTACAGCTTTTTGGGTAAAGTTTGCACAAATAGCCATCTGAGCATCCGGCATGCTTGTGATTTTAAGTGCGGTGCGTTTTATTTATGCTATTGACACACATAATAAAAACGAGAACACACAATGAGCAAGCATCATCAAAATACCCAATGTATCCATGGCCCACAAAAAGCAAACGACCCCCATGGCGCATTAACCTCACCTTTGTATCAAACGTCTACGTTCCATTTTGAAAATGCCGCTCAAGGTGCTGCCCGCTTTGCAGGTGAGGAGCCCGGTTATATTTACACGCGTTTAGGTAACCCAACCACTACTGAACTTGAGCAAAAAGTGGCGCAATTAGAAGGCTGTGAGGCCGCCGCCGCCACGGCAACAGGTATGGGTGCGGTATCCGCTTCGGTACTAAGCTTCCTATCGCAAGGCGATCATTTAATTGCATCAAGCGCTCTGTATGGCTGCACCTTTGCTTTTTTTTCGCATATGTTGCCGCGATGGGGAATTGAAGTCACCTTTGTTGATATGACCAATGAGAGTGAACTGCGCGCAGCCATTAAACCTAACTCAAAAATGATATTTGTAGAAACACCAATCAATCCAACCATGGCAGTGATTGATTTAGCACTTATTGGCGATGTTGCTAAACAGCATAATTTACTGAGTGTGGTCGACAATACGTTTTTAACCCCGCTGCTGCAGTCACCAAAAAAGTACGGTATCGATATTATAATGCATAGCGCGACCAAGTATTTAAATGGTCACGGCGATGTTGTTGCGGGTATTGTGTGTGGTTCACTTGAGCATATTACACAGATTAAAATGACCGTGCTTAAAGATATTGGTGCCACTATTAGTCCACACGATGCGTGGTTAATAAATCGCGGCTTAAAAACTTTAGCTATTCGCATTGAACGCCATTGCCAAAGTGCGCAAACGATTGCTGAGTATTTAGAAGCTCATCCGCAAGTAGATAAAGTGTATTACCCTGGGCTTAAGTCTCACCCGGGTTACAAGTATATTGGTAAGCAAATGAAAGCGGCTGGCGGTGTTATTGCCTTTGAAATTAAAGGGAGCTTAACCGACGGTGAGCATTTTATTGATAGTATGCAACTGTGCACATTAGCGGTTAGCTTAGGCGATGCTGAAACGCTCATTCAACACCCTGCATCAATGACGCATTCGCCATACACTCCCGAAGAAAGACTAGCAGCTGGAATTAGTGATGGTTTAATTCGTTTATCAGTTGGACTTGAAGATGTTAACGATATTATTAACGATCTCAACCAAGCATTTACTAAAATATCTTGAGGTGTAAATTAATGGTTACATTAAATTCTTCCTGTGGGCACTATTAAAAGTGGGCTGTGTTTTTATCTTTGCTCTAGTGTAATCTTAAATTTACGATCTGTGTGATCTGCAAAAGTATTGATCTGCGTCAAGCTATTAAACTTTTGTTCACTTTTGCATAGTATGGCTACATCGAATAGCCAAGCATTTGGCTGTTATTTTGACACCGATTTAGGGTTTTATCCCAAAGAAGGTATTTATGGCTAAAGCAAGTAATTACACCTCCAAAACACCTGATGAAAATGGGGTTATACATTGGAGCGATGAAGAAAATAAAATTTGGTCTGAGCTTGTAGCACGCCAACTTGCGTGCATTGAAGGCAAAGCCTGTGATGAGTACATGGAAGGATTGAAAAAAATCAATCTGCCTCATGATCGTATCCCACAGCTGAGTGAGCTAAACGAAGTACTTTTAGCAACCACAGGTTGGCAGGTTGCACCTGTACCTGCACTTATCGATTTTGATGAGTTTTTTAGGTTACTCGCTAACAAGCAATTTCCTGTAGCGACCTTTATTCGTAGCCGTGAAGAATTTGACTACTTACAAGAACCCGATATTTTTCATGAGATATTTGGTCATTGTGCCATGCTAACCAATCCTGACTTTGCAGAATTTACCCACAAGTATGGGCAACTAGGATACGCGGCAGAGAAAAAAGATC